>JADGHD010000097.1 GCA_019689615.1 Frankia sp.
TCGCGGCACCTCCCGGGATCGTGGACCAGATGGACCTGCCGTTCGTCAGAGGCGCCCACCTGCTCACCCGAACCGTTCCGCGCCGCCTGTGAAAGACCGCCTGTGAAAGACCGGCTGTGAAAGACCGAAGACCGGCCTTGGAGGACCGAGTCGCACGGCGGGCCTGCCTGCCGCTGTGGTCGCGTGACGGCTTACCTCTCCGTCACAGCCTCTCCGCCGCGATGTCTCCGCTGCAACGGCACCGCCACAACGGCAGGCAGGAGGGCGACGGTGGCGGTCAGGTCGCGGCGAGTGCCTCGGTGGGCGCGAGGCGGGCGGCGCGGACCGCCGGGTAGAGGCCGGCTACCGCACCGATGAGCAGGGTGGCCCCCACCCCGCCGGCGGTCGCCCAGACCGGGACGACCGCCGACCACGACTGCGTGGCCGCGTAGATGGTGGTCACGGCGATGCCGAGAACCACCCCGCCGACGCCGCCCAGCGCGGACAGCAGCAGGGACTCGGCCAGGAACTGCA
The DNA here is from genome assembly GCA_019689615.1 of Frankia sp. GTDB lineage: Bacteria > Actinomycetota > Actinomycetes > Frankiales > Frankiaceae > Pseudofrankia. Next base: position 514 of record JADGHD010000097.1, read on the forward strand.
TCCGGATCTGCCCCCGCGTGGCTCCGAGCGCGCGGCGCAGGCCGATCTCGGCCCGGCGTTCGAGCACCGAGATGACCATGGTGTTGGCGACCCCGACCCCGCCGACCAGCAGTGCCACCGCCCCCAGTCCGAGCAGCAGGCCGGTGAAGGCGCGGTCGGTGGCCTGGCGGGCCGCCAGCGCGTCGGACGGACGGGACACCTTCACCTCGTTCGGCGCCTGCGGATTCGCCGTCCGGGCCAGCACGCTACGCACGGCCTCGACCGCGGCATCGTCGCTGCGGGTGTAGATGGTCGTCGGATACCCGTCGAAACCAAGCTGGGCCTTGGCGGCGGGCCAGCCGACCAGCGCCGCGGTGTCGAGCTCGGGCGCCAGCGGTACCGGTTCGAGGATGCCGACCACGGTGAACCACCGACCGCCGAGGTAGATCTGGATATCCTTTCCGGCTGCTCCGATACCCAGCCGTTCGGCCGTCGCGGATCCCAGCACCGTGACCGGGTACCGCTCGATGGCCGCGTTGAGCCAGATACCGTCCGCCAGCTCGGCGCCCACCGTCTCCAGCAGGTCGAGGTGGGCCGCCCGCACCGCGATGCCGCCGCTCTCGACCGCGGGGATCCGGTCGGTGCGGTACGCCTTGGCCTCCGGCACCTTTCCGGTCGCTGCCACCTGGTTCACCGGCCCGATTCGGCCGATCATCTCAACCGATTCGACAGGCAGCGCGGCCTCTTCGCCGAGCAGCGTGTTGCCCGGCTCCACGGTGAGCAGGTTGGTGCCGAGCGCGGCGAGCTGCCTGTCCAGATCTGCCCGGCTGGACGACGAGATGCCCACCACCGAGATCATCGCGGCGATGCCGATAGCGATGCCCAGCGCGGACAGGAACACCCGCATCGGGCGGGTGCGCAGACCGGCGCCGCCGACGCGGAGCACGTCGCTCGACCGCAGGCGCGTCGGGCGAGGCAACGCCCTGGGCGAAGCCGGCCCCCGTGCGGGGAGGTCCGACTGCGCCGGAGACGGCGGCGCGGGGGACGGCGCCGAGGGGGACGGCACGGCGGAGGTCTGCGCCACTCAGACCACCTGCCCGTCGCGCATGGCGACCTGCCGGGGCAGGCTGGCCGCGATCTGGCGGTCGTGGGTGATGACCACGACCGTGGTCCCGCCGGCGTTCAGCTCCCGCAGCAGGGCCATCACCCCCGCCCCCGAGGCCGAGTCCAGGTTCCCGGTCGGCTCGTCGGCGAGCAGCAGCGCCGGATCGCCGACCACCGCCCGGGCGATGGCCACCCGCTGCCGCTCGCCTCCGGACAGCTCGTTCGGCAGGTGGTCGAGCCGCCTGCCGAGACCGACCCGGACCAGCGCCTTCTCCGCTCTGCGCCGGCGTTCCCGCGGCGGGACGCCCGCGTACAGCAGCCCGTCGGCGACGTTGTCCAGCGCGGACTGGCCCGGAGCGAGATGGAACTGCTGGAAGACGAACCCGATCCGGAGCGCCCGCAGCACCGAGAGCTGTCGGTCCGACAGGGCCGACACATCGTGCCCGTCGATCCGCACCACCCCGCCCGACGGCCGGTCGAGCGTTCCGATCAGGTTCAGCATGGTGGACTTGCCCGAACCGGACGGGCCGACGATGCCGACCAGCTCGCCGTACCCGATCGACAGGGTGACCCCGCGCAGCGCCATCACTCCGCCCGGGTACGTCTTGGTCACCTTCTCCAGCTCGACCACGTGGTCCGGCCTGTCGGCCGACGCACCGGCCGGCCCGTCAGCCGGCATACCGGTCGGCATACCGGCCGGCCCGTCAGCCGTCTCCTGAGCCGTGACGCCGCTCCCGGTCATGACGGCATCCCCACCGTCATCCCCTCGGTCAGCCCGTCGCCGGAGACCTCCACGCGGCCGTCCGCGAACAGACCGGTCTCCACCGGGACGATCCGGGTGGCGGTGCCCTCCACCACCTCCACGCCGTACCCGCCCTCGGCGAGGGCGAGCAGCGCGGCCACCGGGACGGTCAGCACGTTCTCCCGCTGCGAGGCGACGAAGGAGACGGTCACCGACGCCTGGTCGAACTCGGCCAGTGCCTGCTCGTCGTCGACGGTGACGGTTGTCTGGATCTTCGTCGTGGGTTCGTCCGACTCGCCGCCGCTGCCACCGGTGTCGATCACGGTCCGGGTGTCGGCGACCTTCCCGGTGACCTTCCTGCCGTTCGGCAGTGCGACGTCCACGGCGGTTCCCTCGGCCGCCAGGCGATGATCGGAAACCTCGAGCTCGAGGGTGACCACCCGCGACATACCGGTGAACGTGAGCACGGAGCTCCCCGGTTGGAGGACGTCGCCCACAGAGGCACTGAGAGTGTTCACCCGCACCGGGCCCAGGGCGTAGACCACCCGGCCCAGATCCACCGTGCCGGTCTGCGGCAGACCGAGGTTCTTCTGCCAGGCCCGCACGGCGGCGGCGGTTCCGGAGGTGTAGCTGTCGTCCACCGTGAACCCCTGGTATCCGAGGTCGCGCAGGTTCTGCTCGAACTGCGCGACGTCGGCGCCCGTCGTCCCCGGCGTCAGCGCCCGGTACGCCGGCAGCGCGCCGTAGAGCAGGACGATCGGCGCGTCGTCGACGCGGTACAGGGCCTCCCCCCGGTTGACCACGGTGCCGGCCGCGGGCAACGCCGTCAGGGTTCCGCCAAGCCGGTCCGCCACCGTCACCGGATAGCCGTAGCCCAGCTCGCCGTTCCTGGTCTGCCGGTCGACGAGCGTCTGCCGGATCACCTGCTCGGTCGCCGGAGGCAGGCCGCCGTCCTCTCCGCTCCCGTCGCTCTCCTCTCCACCGGTGTCGAATCCGATGGCACCTGCCACGATCACGGCGGCGAGGAGCAGCACCACCACTGCGGCGACCGCCATCCGACGGGTCCGCCGGCGCCGCCGGGCCACGCCGGCGCCTCGCTCGCCGGTCGGTCGCGTACCGGTCTCCTGGACATCGGTCTCCTGGGCGGCGGTCTTTCGGGTCCCGGTCTCCCGCGCGCCGACCGCGAGCCCACCGGTCTCCTGCGTGCCGGTCTCCTGCATGTCGGTCTCCTGCCTGTCGGTCTCCTGGAGATCAACCGCCTCCGTGCGTGTCCGCCGGGCGGTCATCAGGAGGTCCTGGAGTCGAGCCGGGCCTCCGCCCCGCCGCCGCCGTCCTCTGGGCCCATGTACTGCTTGCACGCCTCTTCGGCCGCCTGCATGGCGGGGTCGCCCGGCCCCACCCCGAGCTCGTCCGGATTGATCTGGATGCCGCCGTCCTCACCCGGGTCCGGGAAGTTCGGTATGCCGTTCGCCCGCATGCACTTGGAGAACTCACGCGTCCGCTCCAGCATCTCCGGGTCCACCGGCTGCGGCTCGCCCCCGTTCGGCAGGTGCTGCTTGCACTGCTCCGTCGCCGCGTCGACCTGCTGCGGGTCCGTTCCGTCGGGAATCGTGATCGACGTCCCGCCGGAGTCGTTGACCTCCGGGTCGGGCATGTCGACGCCGTGCTCGCGCATGCACTGCGCGAACCGCAGCTGCTGCTCCTGGGCGTCCTCCGGGTCCGACGCGGGGCGGGCGCTGGCGCTGGCGTCGACGGTCGGACCACCGGCCGTGGCGATCCCGTCGCCCCCGTCGTCCGAACCGCATCCGGCCGCCATCAGGGCGAGAACCAGACCACCGAGCACCAGCCCGCCGCGGACGCGCGCCGTCCGGCCCGATCTGCCGATGCCCGCCGTACTGATGCCCGCCGTATCGATGCCCGCCGTACTGATGCCCGCCCTGCCGCCGCCCGGCTCACCGCTGCCGGGCCCGGTCGTGACGTGCCTCGTGGTACGTCTCGTGATACGCACCGTCGCTCTCCTTCCGGCGGCCGGTCGATCGCCGACCGCCACAGACGCATCACAGCGAGGGGGGAGTTTCCCGGCCGTCATCGAGAACGGTGACGCCGAGGAAACACCGCCCCGGGTCACGATGGAGAAATGCGCATCCTGGTGGTCGAGGACGAGCCGCTGCTCGCCGGCGCGGTGGCGGAGTGGCTGCGCGGCGACGCGCACGCGGTGGACGTGGCGCACGACGGCGCCGCCGCCCTGGAGCGGATCGGCGTACACGAGTACGACGTGGTGGTGCTCGACCGCGACCTGCCGGTCGTGCACGGCGACGACGTGTGCCGGGCGCTCGTGGCGGACGGCTCGCCCACGCGGGTGCTGATGCTGACCGCCGCCGCCGAGATCGACGACCGGGTCGCCGGGCTGGCCCTCGGCGCGGACGACTACCTGCCCAAGCCGTTCGCGTTCCAGGAGCTGAGCGCGCGGGTGACCGCCCTGGGGCGCCGGGCCCGGCCGGCCGCGCCGCCGGTGCTGCAACGCGCCGGCATCCGGCTCGACCCGCACCGCCGCGAGGTGTACCGGGACGGCCGGTACGTGCCGCTGTCCCGCAAGGAGTTCGCGGTCCTCACCGAGCTGCTGCGCGCCGACGGCGCCGCGGTCTCGGCCGAGCAGCTGCTGGAGAAGGCCTGGGACGAGCACACCGACCCGTTCACCCACGCGGTGCGGATGACCATCCTCAAGCTGCGGCGCAAGCTCGGCGACCCGCCGGTGGTGCGCACCGAGCCGGGAGTGGGGTACCGCATTCCATGAGCCCCGCCCTCAGACGTCCCCCGCGGTCGCCCACACCGCGTTCCGACCAGCTCTCCGGACGGCGGGTCGGGTTCTCCCGGCTGACCATCCGCGCCCGGCTGACCCTGGTCTACAGCGCGCTCTTTCTGCTGGCCGGCGTGCTGCTCCTCGGCGTCACCTACGCGCTTGTCTCCCAACGGCTGCCGGAGCAGGGAAGCATCACGGTCACCGATTCCCGACCTCCGGGTGACAGCCAGCCGGTCTCACCGCCGCGGTCCGACAGCGGGCTGTCCGAGAACTGGTCATCCAGCGGAGCCGACGCCAGCCCGCCGGAGGCACCCATCGTGACACGGACGGCCCAGATCGCGGAGGACACCTGGCAGGACGCCCTGGACGCGCTGCTGACCCAGGGCGGGATAGCGCTGGGTGTGGTCGGCGTCGCCGCGACCGCCTTCGGCTGGCTGCTCGCCGGCCGGATGCTCCGGCCGCTGCAACGGATCACCGAGACCGCCCGGCGGATCGCCAGCGCACCGGCCGCCGACCGCGGTCTGCACGAGCGCATCGCGCTGACCGGCCCGCAGGACGAGATCAAGGAGCTCGCCGACACGTTCGACGTCATGCTGGAACGCCTCGACCGCGCGTTCGACGGCCAGCGGCGGTTCGTCGCGGACGCCTCGCACGAGCTGCGCACCCCGCTCACGGTCAGCCGGGCCCTGGTCGAGCTCGCGGTCTACCGCCGGGACTCCACACCGGAGGTGCGCCAGCTCGGCGAGACCCTGCTGGAGATCAACGAACGGCACGAACGCCTGCTCGACGGGCTGCTCCTGTTGGCCCGCTCGGAACGCGAGATCGTCGAGCGCTCCTACGTCGACCTCGCCGACATCGTCGAGCACGTGACCGAGCAGCTGCCGCCGAGCAAGGTCACCGTCCTCGCCGAGCCGGAGCCGGCTCCGACCACCGGCAACCCGGTCCTGCTCGAACGGCTCGTCCAGAACCTCGTCGACAACGGCGTGCGGCACAACATCGCCGACCGCACTTCCGAAAACACCCCCGAGAGCATCGCCGACCACGTCGCCGCGGACAGGTGGGTGCGGGTCACCACCCGCACCGGACCTGACGGCTCGGCCGTGCTCGAGGTCAGCAACACCGGCCCGGTCGTGCCGCGCTACGAGGTTCCGGGCCTGTTCGAGCCGTTCCGCCGCCTCGGCAGGGACCGGCTGTCCCCCGACCGGCCGACCGGCGAACGGTTCGGCGCCTCACCGGGCGCCGGCCTCGGCCTGTCGATCGTCCGGGCGGTGGCCCGCGCCCACGGCGGCGACGTCCGCGCCGAACCGCGCGACGGCGGCGGCCTGGTCGTCACCGTCACCCTCCCCGCCGCCGCAGCGCGCTGACCGGCGCGCTTTCAGGGCGGGGCGCGCTGTCCCGCCTCGGACAGGGTTCTCGCAGCCCATCCCCGATGTAGAACATGATGTTCTACGCTCTCCGCATGGAGAAGGTCGGTGTACGGGAGCTCAACCAGAACACCAGTCAGGTCATCGACCGCGTTCGACGCGGCGAGTCGATCGTGGTGACCGACCGCGGCCGCCCGGTCGCCCGGCTGGTACCCATCAGTCCCGGCACAGCAGCGCTCGACCGCCTGGTGGCCGAGGGGCGCGCGGTACCGCCGACGGCGGGTGGACCCGTGCCCATGCCGCCTCTTCTCGGTGACCGCTCCGCAAGCGCGACCGACGAGCTGATCGCCATGCGGGACGAGGAACGCTGGTGATCTACCTGGACTCGGCGGCCGTGGTGAAGCTCGTCGTGGCCGAGCCGGAAAGCCCAGCACTCGTCGACTGGCTCAACGCCCGCGGCGATCTGCCGCGGTTCACCTCCGCGCTGGCCGAGGTGGAGGTCGCGCGCGCGATCAGGCGAGCCGTCCCGGAAGCGGTGGGTCGCGTACCACGGGTGCTGGAGCGGATGTACCGCCTGGAGATCGACGCCCACGTGCGCGCCGTCGCGGCCGCCCTCGACGACCCGCTCCTGCGATCCCTTGACGCGATTCACCTCGCCACCGCGCTTCGGCTGGTCGACGAGAACGACATCCAGTTGCATGCGTTCGTCGCCTACGACAAGCGCCTGCTCGAAGCCGCACGCCGAGCCGATCTCCCAACCGCGTCGCCGGGCCCGTCCGGCGCCGCCGGGAGCTGACGGCCGGCCGGGTTTCTCCGGCCGGCCCTATCGGTCAGTCTTCGACGTCGATGCCGTGATCGCGGAGCAGGCTGGCGAAGCCGTTGTCCCAGCCCTGGCCCACGGCCCGCAACCGCCATCCGCCGGCCCGACGGTAGATCTCGACGACAACGACGGCCGTCTCCGTCGTGAGGAAGGTCAGCGGGAACTGTGCGAGCATCTCCTTGCCGGTGTAGACCGTTGCCCTGAGTCCCTGCACCGCCTTGAACGCAGAAGCGCCGGTACCGTCCAAGCTCCCGGCGACGACGACCCGACCGATCCCGCCTGGCACTCCGGGCAGGCTCACCGTAAGGCTTCCCGCCGTTACTCCGTTACTCAGCCTGGCACGGCGGTTCAGGCGAACGGACCCGTACGCCCCGACGGGCTGGTTGAAGAACACGATCGACTCGGCGTCAAACGCCCGCCCGTCGGCATTGCACAGAACGGCGCTGATGTCGAGATCGTCGCCTGCTCCCTCTGCCCATTCCAGCGCGACCTGGATGGCCGCATCCGGGAGGGGCATGTTCTGCCCACGGGCCAGCATGACCGTGCGCGCGTTCGGTGTCGGCGCTGAGCCGCCCTCAAAGGCCGGCGCCTCTTCCGGCTCCCTCCGGTCCTCTTCCTCGTTCGTGTCCTTCTCGGCAAGCAGAGCCTCCCGGCTGATGCCCTCGCAGGTGATGCTCTGCGTCAGCCTCGGATCGGCCGCGACGTACTCGGCGACCAGCTTCCGCAGGACGGATCGGGAGCGCCTGGCACCACCGAGGCCGAACGGCGAGTAGAGGGTCACGTCGCGAGTCGAGCCGCGTTCCCAAATGTACAGATGGGCGGTGACCGCGCCGCCACTGAAGGCCGTGAGTGTCGGGATATGCACGCCGACCGCGAAATCGGGCATGTCGTTGTCCAGGGCTCTGAACAGCGAAACGGTCGGCTCGAAGTACTCGAACGTGACGTTTCCGTCGGTCATCGCCCCTCGAATGGCCGTGGACGCCCTGCCGGCGAGAGTGGACTGGGTCCCCGTCGTCCAGGTCTCAAACAGCGTGCCGACGACGGCCCTGGGAAGCACTGTCGAGAAGTTGACGCGGACATACCTCATTCGAGTCACCATCCCCCCGCTTGGTACAACGCGGCGACATCCCTGTGGACGGCTCGGCACCGGACCCGGGACGCACCGCAGCGCCTCGAATGCGCGGATCACCGCAGACCAAGCGGCTGCACGAGGGCTCGGGGCCGCCCGCCCGCCTTGTTCCTGACGGACGGGGAGCCCGCGGCCGCGAAGCGAAGAAGGCTGACGGCGGTGACGTCCGGTGGCCGGTGGGCACCACCGCCTTCGTCGCCAGGAGTCCGGTCAGGCCGTCCCGGTCAGCAGGTCATCGCGGCTCCGCGCGGCAGCGGGGCCAGCCAGCTGCGCGGACGGAGGGTCCGCGCATGGATGGCCGGTCGGAGGACGACGTGGACCGACCACCGCGGCGGTCGCCGTGGCCCCCGACCACGAGCTCATCCGGCCAGGCGGACGTCCGGCGTGACGCTGGCGGACGGATCCTGCGACTGGATCCGCGCGGCGACGAGCTCGTTGAACTTCTTGTAGTTCTTCAGTCCGACCATCACCCTCGGGCTGACCGGGATGAAGCCGAACAACATCTCTCGGCTGGTCGTGTAGGAGAGGATGTGGGTGCTCAGCCGGCGCCCGCGGCCTTCCCCGGCCACCCGCACCATGAACGTCATGACCTCGATGAACCCGCCGGGGCCGCGCACGCTGAAGGTCATCTCACCGGGGTTGACCCGTTCAAGCCGGGTCTTCATCTCCCCGAAGATTCCGCTCCTCGCCTCACCCGCGACCTGCTCGCAGATCTGGGCGATCGCGGCGTCCGGGAGTGTGGTCGTGACGACCATGCTCATTCCGGCATGCTTGTGTGGTCTCCCCATCGTGCATCCTCATCGATTCGCAGCCAACGCGAGACGGTTTCAAAGCCTTTTCAGGGTGCGGAGGTTCTCGTCGGGACGGCCTCGGTCGCCGGCCCCGCACGCGCCCGCATCCGCGGCGGCAGGGTGGCAACGGTACCGATCAGGCAGGGGGGTTGGTGCCGCAGTTCTCGATGGTGAAGTCGTCGACCCGCTGCCAGGAGCCCTCGATCTGCGCGCTGCTCAGTAGCCCGGACAACAATGTGCCGAACGGGTCTGAGAAGGTGTCGCCCATGTTGTCCGCCTGCTCCTGGAAGGCATCCCGAATGACGGCGACATCGGGCTCGATCTCCTCGGGAGCCACCTTGGCGAGCCGTCCGAACATGGTCGCCAGCTCCTGCGGGGCCGCGACCACTGCGGCGACCTGCGTCAGCGCGTCGGCGTCCTGCGCCCCCTCCATCTGTGACTGGAACGATTCCACCTGCGACCAGAAGGTGTCGCAGTACTTCTCCACCGACCGCTCCTCGCCACCGCACGCCACGCAGGTCAGGCACGTCAGCACGACCGATGCCAAGACCCCGGCCGCCGTCCGCGCGGACCGCCGTCCCGATGCGCCCGGCCCACGCCTGCCGCCCACCTCGACCATCGCGCCACGGGCGCCAGAGACCAGCCGCATGGAAGCCCCCGCTCTGTCGTGTGATTCTCGAACCGATCCGTAACTGACGGACGGCCAGCCGCGAGGGAGTGTCAAGTTAATGGGTCTGTCGCAGATGCGGTGGTCGCCGATCTGACCTGATCTGTCACCATGCGTCATGGTTGGTGTGGATGTGCTGTTGGCGCTGGTGTTTTCGGGGTTGGCACCGCTGGTCGTGGAGGATGCGGCGGACGAGGGTGCGCTGATCCGGGTCGCGGCGCGGACCCCGGACGGGCCTGCGACCTGCCCGCGGTGCGGGGTGCTCACGGGGCGGGTGCACAGCTATCATCTGCGGACGTTGACGGATGTGCCGCTGGATGCGCGCCGGGTGCTCTTGGCCGTGCGGGTCCGCCGGCTCGTGTGTCGGACGCGCGGATGCCTGCAGACGTTCCGGGAGCAGGTCGCGGGCGTGCTGGAGCGCTACCAGCGGCGCACCGTCCGCCTGACGGCCCTGGTCGGCGCGGTGGTCCGGGAACTCGCCGGCCGTGCTGGTGTCCGGGTGCTGTCCGCGTGGTCGGTGCGGATCTCGCGGCATGCCGCGCTGCGCTGCCTGCTACGCCTGCGCTGCCCGCCTTGGAGGTCCCGCGGGTGCTGGGCGTCGACGACTTCGCGCTACGCCGCCGCCACCGCTACGCCACGATCCTGATCGACGCGCAGACCCGCCGCCGCGTCGATGTCCTGCCTGAGCGGGGCGCCGACGCCTTGGAGGCCTGGCTACGCGCCCATCCCGGGGTCGAGGTCGTCTGCCGGGACCGCTCCGGCGCCTACGCCGAGGCCGTCACCCGCGTCCTGCCCGACGCGGCCCAGGTCGCGGACCGGTGGCACCTCTGGCACAACCTCGCCGAGGCCGCCCGCCAGGGGGTCGCCGCGCACAGCGCCTGCTGGGCCAAAGCCGGCCCGCCACCGGCCGAGAGCCCGCGCGCGACGACGACCCGCCAGCGCTGGCACCAGGTCCACGACCTGCTCGACCAGGGCGTGGGCCTGCTCGACTGCGCCCGGCGGTTCAACCTCGCGCTGAACACGGTCAAGCGCTACGCCCGCGCTCCCGAACCCGACCGGGTGATCCAGGCCCCGGCGTTCCGGCCGACGCTCGTCGATCCCTACCGGGACTACCTGAAGGGCCGGCTCGACGGCGACCGGCCACCGATGTCCGCGCGCCGTCTCACCCGCCTGCTGCTCACCAGGCCCGACCGGCTCACCGACGGCCAGCGTGCTCTCCTCGACCGGCTCACCGACGCCTGCCCGGAGATGAGCGCGCTCGAGGCCCTGGTCCGCGGCTTCGCCGCCCTGCTCACTCCGGCCGCCGGCAACGACGACCGCCTCACCGACTGGATCACGAGCGCCCGGGCCGCCGTCGACGCGGGCCTCACCCTGCCGTTCCACAACGGCGGAACCGAGGGCGTGAACACCACGACCAAGAAAATCATGCGGCAGATGCACGGCCGCGCTGGATTCACCCTGCTCCGCCACCGAATCCTGCTCGGCTAACGCAGCGTCACCACCGAATCTGCGACAGAGCCAAGTTAACGGTGTAACGGGTGATGTTGGTGCTACTTCGAGCCCACTGCTGTGAGCTGGTCTACTTGCGGCAGGGGGTCGGCGACCCACGCGGCAGCCT
>JADGHD010000098.1 GCA_019689615.1 Frankia sp.
GGTGTGGGCCGGGCGGCCAGCGGGGGCGGCGGCGCTAGGTGCTGCCCGGTCAGCCGGCCAGCTGGCCGCTGGCCAGGAACGCCGCCGTGGTGGCGAAGGTCGTGCACTTCGCCGTGCACCAGTAGACCCGGCCGCCCTGGCTGGGCTGGAAGGTGTTGCCGGTGAACGCGCTGATCATGCCGGGCGCGGACACCTGCGGCGTCCGGTTCGTCTCCAGCAGGAAGCTGGTCCGCCCGCTGCCGGTGAAGCTGTTGCCCTGGATCGCCACCGCCCGGGTGTTCCAGGTCAGTCCGTTCCTGGCGGAATGGGGGTCGCTGGACGGGCTGCGCGGGTCGTCGTAGACGCCCAGGTCGATGACGTTGTCGCGGAACTGGTTGCCGGTCACGGTCACCCGGTCCGACCCGGAGATCTTCAGTCCCCTGCCGTTGCCGCTGATGACGTTGTCGGTGATCGTGGCCAGCGTCGAGACCTCGTAGTAGATGCCGTTCGTGCTGTTGCCGGTGACCGTGTTCCCGCTGATCCTCGCGTCGATGCAGCCGAGGTCGCACCACAGGCCGGCGCCGGTGTTGTTGGCGAACGAGTTGCCGGTCACCTCGACCCCGCGGGAGCGGGTGATCTTCACCCCGGCGACCGTGCAGTACGAGCCGCAGCCGGTGGTGCCGAACCCGGCGCTGTTGTTCTTGTCGAACCGGTTGCCGGTGACGACCAGGCCGTCGGCGTAGTTGGCGACCATGCCGCGGTAGCCGTTGCGGACGACCACGTTGCCGCCGACCCAGCCGCCGGGCTTGGTCACGGCGAGCGCCGTGCCCGCGATGTCGCGCAGCACGTTGTTCTCGATGGTCACCCTGGGCGCGTTGGCGATCACGGCGGCGAGCTGGGACTCGTTCCAGGTCGGCGCGTAGTGGCGGAAGCCGAGGCCGCGCAGCACGCTGCCGTCGGCCCCGGGGTTGAACTGGATGGCCTTCCAGCGCGCCGACACCTCGACCCGCTGCCCGCCCGGGTCGCTGCCGATGACGACGGTGCCGTCGCCGGCTACGTAGAACGTGCCGGTGGTGAGCTGGGCCTCGCCGGCCACCTCGACCAGCGGGCTCCCGTTGATGAAGACCTGGTTGGGGCTGCCGGCGAGCGGGTTCGCCTGGTCGATGGCGGCCGGCTGGAAACAGGTCCGGCACAGCCGGCTGCGGTAGGTGGTGGACCGCCACCCGCGGCCCTGCTGCCGCCAGCCGGTGACCACGTCGGCGCCGTTGAACCAGACCACCTCGCCCGGGTACGGCTGGATCGTCACCCGCCGGTAGACGCTGTTGATCGACTCACGGTAGTCACCGCCGCGCAGCACGATCGTGTTGCCGCCGCGCGCCCTGGCCACGGCGGCGGCGATGGTGCGCAGCGGCTGGTTGGGGGTGCCGGGCGCGCTGTCGGAACCACTGGGCGCGACGAAGATCGCGCCACTGGGGATCGGGTAGTCCCCGCCGGGCAGCGCCGTCGGCGGCGGCAGCGCTGGCACGCCCCCGCGCCCGCCGCCGGCACCGTCGAGGCGGTTGGCCGGTGGGGCTGGACTGGCCGATGACGGTGAAAAACCAGGCTCGCCCGATGGCGCGGGCAGTACGTCGCACTCGGCGAGGGCGAGGGCCACGGCGGCGGCGATGGCCGCCAGCGGCGCGGCGAGCCACGCCCGGGGGAAAGGCCGCCATCGTGGTCGGTTCTCTGCTGCAAAGGCAGTACGCACAGATACCCCTTGAATCCCCCCAGTGTTCGACTCGCTACGATACGCGGTTACTAGCAGACGATCTTCTACTGAGCGTGTTCATAACGGCGCACACCGGGGTCCGGATGTGGTCCCAGGGCGGCGCTGCGGGGATCGGGGGATCGCATGACCATGTGGGGAAGGGCCGATCGGCCAGCCGGCGGGCGGCCCGTGGTGGCGGTGTCGCGGTCGCTGTCGGCGCTGCCCGCGCCGCGCCCGCGGGCCGGCGGGCCGGCGCCGGCGGCGATGGCCCGCCCGGGACCCTCCCGGCTGGCCGGGCTCGTCGGGCTGCTCGTGCTCGTGCTGGTTGCCGCCGGCTGCGGGGGCGCTGACGAGCGCGACCCCTACCGGGAGCAGGGGCCGTTCCCGACGGCCCTGGCGCCGATGCCGAGCGGCCCGGCGCCGACGGCGCCGGCGGTGGCCCTCACCGAGCCGGCCGGCGGCAGTGGTGGGCTGCGGGTGGCGGTCACCCGGACCGAGGCGGTGCGCTCGGTCGGCCAGGGGCCGGGCGAGCTCGCCGACCAGCCGGCCGTGGCGTTCACGGTCGAGGTGCGCAACGAGTCCGACCAGGCGATCAGCCTGGACCGGGTGAACGTCACGGTCTCCTACGGGCCGGACGGCCTGCCGGCCTCCCCGGACGACAACCCGGACGCGGCGGGGCTTGCCGGCACGCTCGCCGCCGGCGCCAGCGCGACCGGCGTGTACGTCTTCCGCATCCCCGACGATCAGCGCTCGGACGTCTCGGTCGTCGTCAGCTATGACGCGGCCATGCCGGCGCTGGTCCTCACCGGTCCGGTCGGCTGAGGGCGGGCGCCGCCGCCCGCTGCGGCCGCCCGCTGCGACCGCCCGCTGCGGCCGCCCGCCTGCCCGGTCATTGCCCGTCCTTTTCCGATATCCGTGCCCGTTTCCGGCCCGGGCGTGCCCGCGGCATCCCCGACAATGCGCCGGGATGACACCGGGACAACACCGAAGCGCCGCCACGCCGGCAACGGGTGGTTTGTTGGCCTGGCCGGGCATGGGAAGCTCGCCCGCGCCGGGGGAAGTGACCGGAAACTGCCAGGCTGGCCAGTCGTCGCCTGGTCCGGTGCCGGCCCCGGAAATGCATGCAACGCGTTGGGGGAGCGGCGAAAATGCGGGACCGGGCTGCGGGCATCGGCAGACGGCTGGCCTCGGCGGTCACGGCGGCGGCGCTGGCCGTCGCCGGGGCGGTGGTCGTGGCGCCGGCGGCCACGACCACGGTGGCGCTGGCCGACACCGCGCCGCCCGACCCGGCCACGCCGGAGACGGTCAGCGCCGACCCCCTGCCGACCGTCCAGGTCAACGGCGTCGTCTGGGCGCAGGTCATCGTCGGTGACACCGTCTACGCCACCGGGAGCTTCACCGCAGCCCGCCCGGCCGGCTCGCCGCCCGGCACGAACGAGACGCCGCGGGCGAACCTGCTCGCCTACAGCCTCACCACCGGCGAGCTGATCACCAGCTTCGACCACGCGCTCAACGGGCAGGGCCGGGCCATCACCGCATCGCCCGACGGCAGCCGGATCTACGTCGGCGGCGACTTCACCACCGTCGACGGCCAGCCGCACGCCAGGATCGCCGCGTTCAGCACCGCCGACGGCTCGCTCAGCGACGACTGGACGGGTGGGGCCGCGGCGTCCGTGCGCGCGCTGACCGCCAGCGACACCGTCCTGTACGCCGGCGGCGTCTATGCCTCGGCGATGGGCAACAACCGGATGCGGCTGTCCGCGTACGACGCCGCGACCGGCGCGCTGCTGAACTGGGCGCCGCAGGCCGCGAACGGGCAGGTCAACGCGATGGTGCTGACCCCCGACCGGTCACTGGTCATCGTCGGCGGCCAGTTCAACCAGCTCAACGGCATCGAGGCGCGTGGTCTCGGCGCCGTCGACGCCGTCACCGGCGCCACCGTTCCGTGGGCCGCCAACCAGATCATCCGGAACGCGGGCAACAACGCGTCGATCAGCAGCCTGCGCACCGACGGCGTCAACGTCTACGGGGCGGGCTGGTCGTTCAACCAGGGCGGCAATTTCGAGGGCGCCTTCGCGGCCGTGCCGAACACCGGCGAGCTGGTCTGGCTCGAGGACTGCCACGGCGACACCTACGACACCTTCGGCGTGGGCGGAGTGCTCTACAAGGTCGGCCACGCGCACTTCTGCGGAAACGTCGGCGGATTCCCGCAGACCGAGCCGTGGACGTTCTACCGGGCGCTGGCGTGGACCACGGCTCCGGCCGGCACGGTCGCGCACAACTCGACCGGGAACTATTTCGACTTCTTCGGCCACCCGGCGCCGGCCCAGCTCAACTGGTACCCGCGGCTGGCGATCGGCAGCTACACCGGCCAGGACCAGGCGGCCTGGACGATCACCGGTACCAGCGACTACCTCGTGCTCGGTGGCGAGTTCCCGACCGTGAACGGTACCGGGCAGCAGGGCCTGGTCCGGTTCGCGCGGCGCACGATCGCCCCGAACCAGGTCGGCCCGCAGTGGGACGGCCCGGGGCTCACGCCCAGGGTGGTCTCGCTCGCCGCCGGCACTGCCCGGGTGGCCTGGACGACCACCTACGACAACGACAACGAGGCGCTGACCTACACGGTCGTCCGGGACGGCGACACCGCCAGTCCGGTCTACACCACGACCGTCACCGGTCGGTTCTGGCAGACCAAGCCGATCGGGTTCGTCGACGAGGGCCTGGCCCCGGGCAGCTCCCACACCTATCGCGTCCAAGTCCGGGACCCGTTCGACAACACGATCCCCGGGCCGACCAGCCAGCCGGTGACGATCTCGTCCACATCGGCCAGCGGGTACGCGCGGGCCGTCCTCGACGACGAGCCCGGCGGCTACTGGCGGCTCGGCGAGCCGTCCGGCGCCACCGCCTACGACTGGGCCGGCTTCGCCGACCTGACCCTGGCCAGCTCTGTCACCCGGGGCGCGGCCGGCGCGCTGACCGGGGACACCGACGCCGCCTCGACCTTCAGCGGGGCCACCGGCAGCATCGGGGCGACGCCGCGTGCGGTGCCCGGGCCGGACACATTCAGCGTCGAGGCCTGGTTCCGGACGACCACCACCCGCGGCGGAAAGATCATCGGCTTTGGTACGGCGGCCAGCGGCAACTCGACGAACTATGACCGGCACGTCTACATGACCAACGACGGGCGGCTCGTGTTCGGCGTGTACTCCGGCGGCGCCCGCACGGTCACCACCACCGCCCGCTACAACAACGGCCAGTGGCACCACGTGGTCGCCACCCTGTCCGGCGCGGGCATGGCGCTCCACGTCGACGGCACCCGCGTCGGGCAGAACCAGGCGACGACGTCCGCCCAGAGCTACGACGGCTACTGGCGGGTCGGCGGCGACAACCTCGGCAGCTGGCCGACCCGGCCGACGAGCAACTACTTCGCCGGGACCATCGACGAGGTGGCGGTCTATCCGCGTGCCCTCGACG
Organism: Frankia sp.; assembly: GCA_019689615.1. Lineage (GTDB taxonomy): Bacteria > Actinomycetota > Actinomycetes > Frankiales > Frankiaceae > Pseudofrankia. The sequence continues at coordinate 5,201 of JADGHD010000098.1, forward strand.
AGGCCGAGGTCGCTGCCCACTTCGCGGCGGCCACCGGGGTCAACACCGCGCCGACCGCCGAGTTCTCGGTCGGCTGCGAGGAGCTGTCCTGCTCCGTCGACGCCAGCGGCTCCGCCGACCCCGACGGGACGATCGCCACGTACGAGTGGGACTTCGGCGACGGGGCGACGGGCAACGGCGCCACCGCGACCCACACCTTCCCGGCGGCCGGCGACTACCGGATCACGCTGACCGTCACCGACAACCTCGGCGCGACGGCCTCGGCCACCCGGACCGTCTCGCCCAGGCCCGCGGCCAACCCGTCGGCGAGCACCTACGCGGTCGACGCCTTCGAGCGGACCGTGACCACCAACGGCTGGGGCACCGCGGACACCGGCGGGGCCTGGGCGAACGCGCACGGCCCCGGCCCGCGGGCGGTCTCCGCCGGCGCCGGCGTGCTGACACTGGCCACGCCCGGCAGCCAGACCGGGATCTACCTGCCCGGGGTGTCGGCGACCGACACCGCCGTCACCGTGACCCTGACGGCCGACAAGCCGGGCAGCGGCAACGGCACCTATCTCTATGTCGTCGGCCGCCGGGTGTCGACGAACAACGAGTACCGGGCCCGGCTGCGGATCACCAACGCGAACACCGTCCAGCTCGCGCTGACGGCACTGATCGGCTCGGGGACCGAGACCACCCTCGTGGGCGAGGCCCCGCTGGCCGGGGTGACCTTCAGCCCGGGCACGCAGATCAGGGTGCGCTTCCAGGTCGTCGGGACGGGGCCGACCACGCTGCGGCTGAAGGCCTGGCCAGCGGGCGGCGACGAGCCGGCCGGCTGGGCGCGGACCGGGACCGACAACACCCCCGCGCTGCAGGCCTCCGGGGCGGTCGGGCTGACCGCCTTCCTGTCCGGTTCGGCGGCCACCGCGCCGGTCGTCGTGCAGGCGAGCGACTTCCGGGCGATGTCCACGGCGGGGGCGCCGGTGGCCGCCTTCACCGCCTCGTGCACCGGGCTCACCTGCGCGGCGGACGCCTCGACGTCGACGGACCCGGCCGGCGCGATCACCGGCTACACCTGGAGCTGGGGTGACGGGACCGTGACCAGCGGGCCCACGTCGAGCCACACGTTCACCGAGGCTGGCACCTATGTGGTGACACTGACCGTCACCAACTCCGCCGGCTGGACGGACGTGACGACCAGAACGGTCACCGTGGGCTGAGTTCCTCGGCCGTCGCGGGGTCTGCTGCCGTGGGAGCCGCCGCGGTGGTGGTCGCGGCGTGCCCGGATATCCGGCGGACGTAGTCGGCGCGCCACCAATCCCGGGTGCCGTCCGCAGGGCTGGCGGAGAACATGCGCGGCGCGTGAGCAGTCGAATGCGTGTTGTCTGGATCGCGCACTACAAGTAGCACTAACATTGCCGTCGGTACGAGCACGATACCGTACGTTATCGTTTTGATTCTTTACGTAAATCCAGCCCAAGGACCTCGGGGGTCGGCGATGCATATCGCCATGCTTGGCACACGCGGAGTACCCGCAAACTATGGGGGATTTGAAACGGCGGTTGAAGAAGTCGGTCGCCGCCTTGTCGACCTTGGCCACCAGGTCACCGTCTACTGCCGGAACTCTGGCGATGCCACGTACCTGGGCATGCGACGGGTTGAGCTGCCGGCCATGCGTCGGCGGTCGTTGGAGACGCTGAGCCACAGCGCGCTGAGCTGCCTGCACGCGCTGCGGCACCGGCCGGACGTGGCGCTGGTGTTCAACGCGGCGAACTCGCCCTTGCTGCCGCTGCTCATGGCGGGCCGGATTCCGGTGGCGGTGCACGTCGACGGCCTGGAATGGCTGCGCGGCAAGTGGGTGGGGGCCGGCCGGCGGTACTACATGGTGGCCGAGGCGCTGGCCGTCGCCTGGGCCGACGACCTGATCGCGGACTGCGTCGCGATCGCCCAGTACTACCGGTGGAAGTTCCAGGCCGAGTCCACGGTGCTGCGCTACGGCGCCCCGCTGCTGGACACGCCGGCGCTCGACCGGCTGGCCGAGGTCGGGCTGCGGCCGAAGGAGTTCCACCTCGTGGTGGCCCGGCTCGAGCCGGAGAACAACATCGACCTGATCGTCGACGGGTACCTGGCGAGCGGGTGTACGCACCCGCTCGTCGTGGTGGGCGGGAACCCCTACCCCACCGACTACACCCGGCGGCTGACGACCCGGCTCCACGGCGAGGAGCGGGTCCGCCCGCTGGGCGCCGTCTACGACCAGGATCTGCTGAACACGCTTTACCAGTGCGGCCTGACCTACATCCACGGGCACAGCGTCGGCGGGACCAATCCGTCGCTGCTACGCGCGATGGGTGCGGGCGCGACCGTGCTGGCCAGCGGCAACCCGTTCAACCGGGAGGTGCTCGGCGACGCCGGCCTGTTCTTCGACAACCCGGCCGACCTGGCCGGGCTGCTCGAGCTGGCCGAGCAGTACCCGTCACTCGGCCAGCACCACGGCGAGCTGGCTCGCCGCCGCGTCGCCGCCGAGTACGACTGGGACGAGGTCGCGCTCGGCTACGAGCAGATGTGCCTGCGGCTGGCCGAGCGCCAGCCGCGGCCGCGGCCCGGGCTTCTGAGATCGCTGCTCCGGTCGGCGGACGGCCGGGGGATCGAGATCGTGCCGACGGACTTCCCGGCGCCGCGGGCGCCGGTGGCGTCGCCGGCGTCCGGCCTGCCAGCGCTGGCCGTCCCACGGGCCGGCCGCGCGGCCGCCGCCGAGACGGCCGAGCTCGCCGCCGGGAAGGAGGAGGCACGGTGAACCAGGCGAGCACCGCCCGGCCCGCGCGGCCGCTCGGCGCGGCGCCGGCCGGCGGCTACCGGACCGCGCTGGCCCGGCTGGCCGCGGCGCAGAAGCCGCCGCACGGGGCGCCGGCCTACTCCCGGTTCGTCAACCGGCGCGCCGGCCGGTACCTGGCCGCCGCCGCGTACGTCGCCGGGCTCACGCCGAACCAGGTGACCGCGATCAGCGGGCTGTTCACGTTCGGCGGGATCGCCGTGCTGGCGGCCGTCCGGCCGTCCGCGCTGACCGGAGTCGTCGTCGCCGTCCTGCTGGCGGCCGGCTACGCGCTCGACTCGGCGGACCGCCAGCACGCCCGGCAGCTCGGCGGCGGCTCGCCGGCCGGCGAGTGGCTCGACCACGTCCTGGACTCCGCGAAGATCCCGATGCTGCACCTGGCCGTCGCGGTCTGCTACTACCGGTTCTCCAGCCTCGGCCGGGGGGCCTTCCTGCTGGTGCCGCTCGGCTTCGCGGTGGTGGCCGTGGTCGTCTTCGCCATCATGATCATCAGCGACCTGCTCCGGCGGACGCGGCCGGCCGCGAACCCCGCCGGGCGGGCCGGGCCCGCGCCGGTCTGGCGGTCGCTGCTGGTCGTGCCGAGCGACTACGGGCTGCTCTGCGTGAGCTTCGTCCTGCTGGGCGCTGGCGCGGCGGTCAGCGGGGCGTTCACGGTCGTCTACGCCGGGCTCGCCGCCGCGAACCTGCTCTACCTGACTGGCGCGCTGGTCCGCGGGTACCGCGCGATGGCGGCGCTGCCCAGGGGCAGCCGGCCCGCCGCCATGCCGCGCCGGACGCCGGCCGTCCCGGGAGGGCCGCGGTGAGCGTCATCGGCTACGTGCCGGGCGCGTTCGACCTGTTCCACATCGGGCACCTGACGATCATTCGGCGGGCCCGGGGGGTGTGCGACCACCTGGTGGCCGGGGTGGTCACCGACGACGTGGTCCGCGCGGTCAAGGGCCGCCCGCCGGTGGTGCCGCACGCCGAGCGGATGGAGATCGTCGCCAGCCTGCGGCTGGTCGACGAGGTCGTGACCGACCCGTACCAGGACAAGTTCGACATGTGGCCGCTGGTCCGCTTCGACGTCCTGGTCAAGGGCGACGACTGGCGGGGCACCCCGAAGGGGGCGAAGCTGGAGGCCGACCTGGCGACGGTCGGCGCCCGGGTCGTCTACTTCCCGTACACGATCCACACGTCCAGCACGCTGCTGCGCCGCTTCCTCGGCCAGCAGCCCGACCCGGCGGCAGGCGACAGCCCGGCCAGTCAGCCCGCCTGAGAGCGGGCCGGCTGCCGGGCCGGCGGATATCAGTAGGCGCCCTCGCGGCGCAGGACGGCGAAGACCGTGCGCCAGAGGATCACCAGGTCCATGGCCAGCGACCAGTTCTCGACGTAGCGCAGGTCGAGGCGCACGGACTCGTCCCAGTCGAGGTCGCTGCGGCCGCTGATCTGCCACAGGCCGGTCAGGCCCGGCTTGACCATCAGCCGGCGGTGGACGTCGCGCTCGTACCTGGCGACCTCGCTCGGCAGCGGCGGGCGCGGGCCGACCAGCGACATCGTGCCGTTGAGCACGTTGAACAGCTGCGGCAGCTCGTCGAGCGACCACTTGCGCAGGAAGCGGCCGACCGGGGTGACCCGGGGGTCGTTCTTCATCTTGAACAGGACACCGCCGGCGCTCTCGTTCTTGGCCTCGAGTTCCGCCTTGCGTTCCTCGGCGTCGACGTACATCGACCGGAACTTGTACATCCGGAACTCTTTGCCGTTCTGGCCTACCCGGACCTGCTTGAAGATCGCGGGACCGCGGCTGGTCAGCCGGACCGCGAGGCCAAGCGCCATGAACACCGGGAACGCCAGGAGCACGACGGTGAGCGCCAGGCCACGGTCGAGCGCCGCCTTCATCATCCGGCGGGCGCCGGTGAGCTCGGGCTCCTCGATGTGCAGCAGCGGCAGGCCGGCGACCGGGCGCAGGTGGATCCGCGGGCCGGTGACGTCGGTGACCGCCGAGGAGACCAGCACGTCGACGTTCGACCCCTCCAGCGCCCACAGCAACCGGCGCAGCTGCTCGCCGTCGATCTGCGGGCTGATCGCCACCGTCGTCGCGTCGGTAAGCCGGATCGCGTCCTGCAGGTTGTCCGACGTGCCGACGATCGGGACGCCGAACAGGTCGAACCCGGCGCGCTCCGGGCGGTCGCGGCTGTGCTTGCCCGGCGCCCGGTCGAGGCAGATGCCGACCACCGACCAGCCGGCGCTCGGGTCGCGGCGGGCCAGCCGGACGAACGCGGCCGCGGACTCGCCGGCACCCACCACCAGCACCCGGTGCATGCACCGGCCGGCGCGGCGCAGCCGGTGCAGCGCGCCCCGGGCGCTCGCGCGGCCGATGAGGGTCAGCACCGTCGCCGTCGGGAAGGCGATCAGCAGGTAGGCCCGGGCGACCTCCGCCTTCGTCGCGTAGGACACGACGGCCACCAGCGCGACCAGCCGTACGGCGGCGTTCACCACCCGGCGGAACTCCTCCGACCCGCCGCCCAGGAACCGGCTCTCGTAGGCCCGGTTCAACGACATCGTCGCGATCCAGGCGAGCGGCAGGAGCACCGTCATCAGCAGGTAGGGCCGCGTCGACTCCGGCTGGGTCTCGAACTCGACGAAGCCGCCGAAGCGGATCACATAGGCGAGCCCGGTGGCGAGCAGACAGGCGGCCAGGTCGGCGAGTACGACCCAGCGGGAGTACGACCGTTCCCAGGCGACGTTGGCCCGGTAGGGATCGCGTCGGCTGAGGGCGTCCGCGGTCGCCGTGGCGAACTCGGCTTCCCCGCCCGTCCGGGTGTCGGCCGGTCGCTGGTCGGGCTCGACGGTCCGGGGCGGCTGCGCCGGCGCGGGCTGGCCGGCGACCGGTGGCGCCGGCGGTGTCGGGCCGGTCGCCGGGCGCTGCGCGGGAGCCGGCGGCTCGGCGCGGGGGCGCGGGCTGGTGCCGGCTGGTACGAACGCGGACGCCGGCGGTGGCTCGGCGGGCAGGCCGAGGTCGGCCAGGCCGCCCGGCGGCAGCGGCAGCACGATCGGGCCGGTCACGGCCCCGTTCGCCGAGGCGTCGGCCGTGGCGCCGTCGCCGGGCCCCCGGCCGCCGGCAAGCCGGAGCCGGAACCGCTGCATCGGCACCCGCACCGTCGACTCGGGATCGGTGGGGTCGTCCTCCAGCGGGCTGCGCCCAGCTTCGCTCACGGCCTTGTCCACGGCATTCGGCTCCACAGTGCTGCCAGTGGCGGCGCCATTCTTCGCGGTGCCAGCGAGCGCGACCGGTACCCCCACCGTGCCCTCACCGGCACCGTTGCCGGGAACGCCGACGGCCCCCCTGCCGTTCGAGCCGAGGCCGCCTTGACTCGGCTCGCCCGTGTCCGCGCCCACGCCGTCTTGTGCCGTTCTCGTCACCGGCCAGGCCCCCATGCGTCCGTATGGTATAAACAAATTACCCTGC
>JADGHD010000099.1 GCA_019689615.1 Frankia sp.
ACATTAGCGAGTGTCTCGTGGGCTCGGAGATGTTTATAATAGACAGGGCGGGCCGCCACCGGCGGGAGCGGGCGGCGGCGGGCTCAGGCCGCCGGTCGACCCCCCGCCCGGCCGCGGCGGCGGGCCCGCCCCGGACGAGCCGCCACCCGGCGGCGCCGGGCGTGGCGGTGGCCCGGCGCTGCCGGGTGACCTGCCGATCATCCGGCCGGCGGCACCGGACCCCGCCGGCACCGGGCCGGGTGGCCGCCAGCCGTCGACCACGCGGCGGTTCCTGGTGACGGCGGGGGAGCGGGACGTGCTGGGCCGCGAGGTGACCTTCCAGGTCAGCTTCGGGCCCGCCGCCGGCGGCGCCCCCCGCACCGCCACGATCGCCGGCCATCCCAGGACCTGGGACGTCACCCTGACCGCTGATCGGGCCTACGAGCTGCGGGACGCCGTCACCGGGAGCGTGATCAGGCTGTCCACGAAGGGCGACCTGCTCGGCGCCCGGCTGGCGCACCGGCTCCCGGACGGCACCGGGCTCGGGTTCACCGAGATCGCCGCTGACGGCACGGGTGTCTGGCGCGACGCCAGCCGTCCCACCGCCAGCCAGCGGCTGCGGCTGGTCACCGCCGACAACGGCGGTTACGCGCTCATGGACCGGCACGGCCTCTGGCGGGCCTTCGACGCGGACGGCCGGCTGACCCACCTCGGGCTGCGCTCGCTCGACGGCAAGCCGGTCGGCACGGTTGCCCTGCGCGGCGAGACCGCCGTCATCGCCGGCCGCCAGTGGCGGGCCACCTTCTACAGCGACCGGTCCCTCGAGCTGGCCGACGCGGGCAGCTCGCTGGTCGCGGCCGTCGACGGCACGCTCATCCGGGCCAGGCTCGCCGTGACCGGCCCGGGCGGCTCCGCGCTCGGCGATCTCGTCCTGCGCGCCGACGGCACGGCCACCGCGCTCGGCGGCGACTGGAGGACGACCCGGTTCGCCGCCGACGGGTCGGTCCGGGTGAGCGCCGGGGCGGACTGGGCCCGGTTCGGCGCCGACGGCCGGCTCATCGAGGGCCGGCTCGGCGGCCTCGAGCTCCGCCGCGACGGCAGCGCCGTCTGGCACCACCCCGGCGGGGGCACGACCACCGGGCTCACCGTCACCCCGAGCGCGGGCGGTGCCGGGTACCGCCTGGCCGGAGCCGACGGCACCGTGATCGACGTCGGCCCGCGGGGCGAGCTCACCGGCTTCGACGTCCGGCACGGGAGCGCCGCCGGGGCCCACGGCGCCCGCTTTGACACCCCCGCCGACGGAAGGCTCGCCGGGTTCACCGCGCGCCACCCGGAGGACGGGCGTGGGCTGTTCACCGTCCGCCTCGGCGATTCCGCCCAGAGCGGTGCCGTCCCCGCGAGCGCGCTCGGCCGGGAGTGGCGGGCCACGGTCGGCGAGGACGGCACGATCACCCTGACCGCGGCCCGGGACGGCGGTGACCGCCTGGTCTTCACCGCCGACGGCGTGCTCAACGAGGGGCGGCTGCAGACCTCGGCCGGCCAGGTGCTGATCGGCGTGGACGGCCGGGCCAGCGCCGCCGGCAGCGAGCGGCGGTGGCGGTTCGGCGTCGACGCCGACGGCTCGCTGCGGCTGGCCGGCGGCGGCAACTGGCAGCGGTACTCACCGGACGGGCAGCTGCTCGAGGCCCGGCTGTGGACGTCGGCCCGGCGGGCGGAGCTGGGCGCCGACGGCCACGCCGCCCTGCACCACCCCGACGGCAGCACGACCGCCGCTCTGAGCTACACGGTCCGCCCCGGCGGCGGCTACCGCCTCACCCGGGCGGACGGGGCCAGGATCGACCTCGACGCCGACGGGCGGCTCGTCGGCCTCGACATCACCGAGGCGGGCCGCCGCGGCCGGCTCACCGTCGCGGCCGGCGAAGGCAGCGGCCCGGCGCCCGCGACGCTGCGCCGCGCCGACGGCACGACCCTCGACGGGCTCGACCACGAGCCGACCCCGTCCGGTGGCCACCGGCTGACCAGGACCGACGGCGCCGAGACGACCTACCTCCTCTACGGCGCGGACGGCGCGCTGCGCCTTGAGCTGCGGGCCAGCTCCAGGACCGGCGCCGGCACGACGCCCGGCCGCACCTGGGCGCACGTCTCGGCCAGCGCCAAGGGGTTCACGCTGGCCGACGGCGGCAGCTGGATGATCTTCGCCGCCGACGGCCGGCTCACCAGCGCGGGATTCGAGCTCCCGATCGGCCGGCTGGAGGTCGACGAGCTGGGCACGGCCGTTCTGCGGCACGGTGACGGCACCGTCACCAAGGACCTCACCTACACCGCCCAGCCGGCCGACGGCGGCTTCCAGCTCACCAGGCGCGACGGTTCCCGGATCCTTGTCAACGCCCAGAACGAGATCGTCGGGCTTGACGTGACCTACGCTGGGGCCCGCCACCACGTGCACCTTGACCCGGACCGCCCGGGCACCGCCGTGCTGCGCGACGGCCGCGAGGTCGTCGCCGACCGGCTCACGCACACCGTCCACGCCGACGGCGGCCACAGCTTCACCGGGACGGCCGGCAACAGCGCCGTCCACCTCCACTTCGACGCGGCCGGGGAGCTGCGTCTTGCCCTGCGGTTCGACCCGAGGACCCGCGCGATCCGCGTTCCCGGCTGGTCAGGCACCGTCACCCCGGACGCGTCGGCCGTCATCGTGGCCACCGGGCGCGGCGAGCTGGCCTTCGCCATGGCCGACGGCCGGATCGTCGGCGGCTGGCTGGAGCACGGCGCCGGGTGGCTGGACATCGGTGAGGGCGGCAAGGCCGTGCTGCGCTCGGGGGACGGCACGGCCCTGGCCGACAACCTCACCGTCACCGTGACCACCCGCCCGGACGGGTGGGGCTACCGGGTCGCCAGCGCCACCGGCTCACGGCTGGACTTCGGCGCCGACGGCGTCCTGACCGGGCTCGACGTCCCGGTGGGCGCGGGGCGGCACCGGGTGAGCGCCGACCAGGACGGCCAGGCGCGGGTCTTCGTCCTGGACGACAAGGAGCAGGTCGTCCGGACCGTCGAGGGCCTGTCGGTGACCAGGCACGCCGACGGTGGGCACACCTTCGCCAGGCCGGACGGCACCGAGGCGTTCCACCACGCGCCGGACGGGGGCCTGCGCGCGCACGTCGCCCAGGACGACGCCAGCCGCGCCTGGCGCCTGACCGGCGCGGCCGGCTTCGGTACCCGGACCTTCGCCGAGGCGGACGTCCGGCTGCTGGACGGCGGCGCCCGCGAGTTCGCCGACGGCGAGCTGCGGATCGTCCTCGGCCCGGACGGGCAGCCGACGGCGCTGCGCAACATCCCGCTGCGGTCCCCGGTCAGCGGCAACGACGACCTCCTGCTGAGCGCGAGCCGCGACGCCGGCACCGGCGAGCTCGTCGTCGTGCTCCGGCGCGACCGGCCGTCCGCCTTCATGCAGCCGCCGGTCGTGGTGGACGGGCTGAGGGCCGGCTGGGCCGGCGACCACGTGCGGGTCGAGGTCATGGCGGGCCAACGGCACGCGGGCGACTTCCGCCGGTACGACCTCAACGGGAACCTGTACTACGAGGAGGTCTCGAAGCTCGCCACGCGCGGGGGGCAGACCGATCACGTGTTCGGGATCGACTACGCCACCAACGCCTGGGTCCTGGGCAGGCGCGAGGGCGGCACGCTGGTGCGTCTCCCCGTGGGCGAGCTGACCGTGCGGTCCTGGCCGAACGGCCTGCCACCCGGCGCGGCGGCATACGGCACCGAGGGCCGGGTGGAGGCCGGGCGGGCCGGCGAGCTGCGGCTCGTCGGCCCGCACGCGAAGGACCGGCCGGCGACGGTCTACGTCCGCGAGCGGCTGTCGAACGGCAACCTGCTGGAGGTCTTCGGCAAGCCGGCGGGCCGGCACTACTGGTTCGAGTGGCAGAGCACGGCCAGAGGGCTGTTCGACCACGAGGCCCGCCGTGGCGTCCGCACATTCGACGAGATCGCCACCGGGATGTGGTGGGACCGCACGCTGACCTGGGGCGTGCCCACGGGGCCGAGGGTGCGGGAGTACCTGAACATCGACCCGGTCGCCGGGGGCGGCATGGTCCGCGCGGAGAAGATCGGCGACGACTGGCTGTGGTACCGCTTCGACGGCAACGGGGAGCTGGTCGCGCAGGGCCGGCGGATGCGCCCCCGGCCGTCCAGCTGGGCCGACCACCTCGGCGACACGGCGGCGGACCCCATCGCCCAGCGCTACCAGGGCTGGCTGGCAACCCACAAGGACGCCTGGAGCTACCGGGTGGCCGAGCTGACCAGCGACGGCGAGCTCACCGGCCGGGTCCACCAGTTCTCCGCGCAGGCCGAGCTGACCAAGGCCCGCGAGTCGCTCCCCGGCGGCCACACGCTCGTCCTGGAGCGGTACTCGGAGCAGCGCCCGCTGCGCGCCATCTGGATGCCGCCGGAGTACCTGGATCATCTGGGTGAGCGGCTGTTCGCGCGGGCCTTCGGGAAGAAGTACGGCACGGTCGACTTCCCGGACCCGGCCGCCGACCGCTTCTTCCCGTGGCGCACGACCGAGGGCGACAACCGCTACCGCGTCTACCGGTGGGTCGAGTACGACGCCCAGGGCATCCCGGTCGACACCGGGCTGCGCCGGCTCCGGCTGCGCACCGACGGCACGTTCACCGAGTACACATACGACGGCCACTTCCTGCGCGGGACGTGGAAGCAGGACAACGGCAACCTGCTGGAGGTAGGCCGGGCACGGCCGGCGGCGGCCGGCGAGGTGAGCACCCAGTGGGAGCGGCTCGGCGACGCCCCCCGGTCCGGGCCGCGCGACCTCTACTGGCAGGAGCTGGCCATCGTGGGCGGCGAGAAGAAGCTGGTGGCCAGCGGCATCCGGCGGCTCCCCGGCGACAGCCCGCACTGGGTCGACCTCGTCGACGAGGGCGGGGCTCAGGTCGTCGTCCGCCAGACCATCGGTGACGACGGGCGGATCATCACCTTCCTGCCGGGCCACCGGCCCGGGTACGACCCGGCGCTCCCGCCCGGCACGCCGCACGCCGCCACCAACCGCGAGCAGCTCGGGACGATCACGATCACTCGCGACCAGATGGGCGAGATCGTCGCCCGCACCGAGGCCTGGCCGGTCCGCGGTGCCGACGGCAGGCAGGTCGTGGTGACGGTGAGCGGGCAGGGCAACCCGAACCGCGGCGCCTGGGCGTGGCGGCTCGACCAGCCCGAGGTCGCGATCCGGGTGCGGGTGAACGGCGAGGACCTCATCGTCCCCGGCGACCAGTTCGCCGGCACCCGGATCAGCGCCCGCAACCGGCGCCCCATCGGGCTCGCCGACGAGCGGTTCGCCGACTACTACGACGACTCGTTCCGCGACTACGTCAGGGTCAGCGTGAACTCCGCCGGCCGGCAGTCCGACGTCTGGGTGCTCGTGCGGGAGAGCCGCGCCCTGGATGCCGGAGCGACCCTGCGGGCGTTCCCCGGCGAGAACGGCTGGCAGTCGATGCGGTTCGACGGCGACGGCCGCCCGGTGGCCGGCTCGGCCGCGGCCCGCGAGTTCCATCGCCGCGGTGGCGGCTGGGGCCCGGAGCCGGAGACCGGGCTGTTCGGGTTGCCGTCGCGCGCACCGGTCTGGCGTGACCTCGTCGTCGACGGCGGGCAGGCCCGGGTGGTGCGGGAGACCGTCCAGGGGCGGGTCCTGGAGTACGTCCCCGCCAGCCCCGGGCTGACCGCCGGCCGCCCGCTCGACCGCCCACCGGGCTTCGGTACCTGGCAGGAGTACGACCAGGGCGTGGTGTTCCGGGAACGGCGGCAGGTCGAGCCGGGGCTCTACCGCGAGGTGGACAAGTGGTTCACCGGGCAGTGGCGGGAGACCGACGAGGCTGGCCGGCTGTTGCGGTGGCGTTCGCTGAGCGGCCGGGTCTGGGAGCGCGGCCCGCTCGGGCCGTGGCGCCTCTCGTTGACCCGCGTCCAGCCGCTCCTTGTCGGCCGGGAGATGGACTACCGCGGACTCCTCAACGAGATCCGCGGCTGGCGTCGGATCCACACCTACGTCTCCATGCGGGAGTACCGGGCGGTCGACGGGCTGGTCGGGACGTTCATCCCCCGTCCCGCGCTGGTCGGGCGCAGACTGACCTGGGACTTCTACCAGGAGGTTTTCATCGACTTCACGGCCAGGACCGCGGCGGAGTGGGCCATCAGCGCGGAGAGCGGCCAGCCGTGGGCGAACCCGTTCACCGATGCGCACACGTTCTGGAAGACCCTGGTGAACTCGGTGGTCAGCGCTGGCATTGGCCAGGTCAGCACGGCGCTGCACCTGTTCGGCCGCGGCGGTCGGCTGCGCCTGGGCATGGGCAACATCGACAACGGTTTCCCGCGAAACCGGCACATCCCCAGGGACGACTGGGAGACGGAGTTCGCCGGCAACGAGTACCCGCCTCGCTGGCGGGGCATCACCTACGACGCCATCGAGACCGGCCTGGTTGTCGCGCCGCTGTCGTCCTACGCCACCAACTGGCTTATCGGCGAGATACACGAGCCGTGGCAGTGGGCCGAGCCGATGGACGCCTTCTACAGCACGCTGGTCACCGGCTCGGTCTTCGGCACCATGCGCCGCGGGCTGCACTCCTACATGTCCGGGCGGTTCTTCCATATCGGCGGCCTGGCGGAGCTCGCCGACCTCGCCATCGAGCGGACCGTCGACCGCACGCTGAGCCGGTGGGTCCGCGAGGAGCTCCTGGCGCGCGAGGAGGAGCAGGACTCCTCGTCGCCACCACCATCCGTCCCGGAGCCACCGCCGGCCTCGCCGTCCTCGCCGCCGTCTCCTCCGCCCCCGCCACCGACCGCACCGGCCCCGCTGTCGCCGTCGCCCCGCTCGGTGCCGACGCCTGCGCCCAACCCGCCGGTGCTGCCGGCGAGGACGGCGGCGAGCCAGGAGGCCGCCCTGGAGCTCGTGCGGTCCTCGCCACCGGATATCGTGCCGACGCCCTCGACCGGCCGGGAGGCGGCACCGTCGAGCGGCCCGGCGGAGGCACCGTCGAGCGGGCCGGTCTCGGCGGCGGCACCAGCGAGCCCCGCACCACCACCGGCCGTGTCGGACCTGCTGGCAGACCTCCGGCCGGCGCCGGCCGCCGCGCCGGCAGCCATGGTGGCGCCGCCGGCCGAACCGGCGCAGGACGACCCCCGGAAGGAAAGCGCGCTCGCCCTGGTCGAATAGCCGGGCAGGCACGACACGACGACCAACGACGCAGGAAGGACGCGCGATCGCGCGATGCGCAGGTCACGGCAGCAACCCGCGGGCGCTTTCGGGTCGTGGGCCGCGGCGCCGCCACCCGTCGCGGGCAGGCCGTCGGGCCAGTCGGGGCCGCTGGCCACGCTGCTGGCGTCGGCCGCGCCCCGCCAGGCGGTGACGGTCCCGCCCGGGCGCTACGTCGAGGAGGTCATGATCGACCGCGCGGTGACGCTGGTCGCGGCGGCCGGGGCGGGCACCGTGTGGCTCGCCGGCCAGCGCCCGCTCGTGCTGCGGGCGTCGGTGGTGCTGTCCGGGCTGGTCATCGTCGGCGCCGCCCCGGGGGCGCCGGCGGTGGTCGTCGAGGCCGGCGAGCCGACGCTGGACGGCTGCGAGATCATCGGCGGCCGCCTCGAGGTGCTCGGGGACGCCGCGCCGACGCTGCGCGGCTGCCGGATCAGCGGCGGCCGGCTGGCCGGCGCGTACGCCGCCGGCACCGGGGGCCTGACCCTGGACGACTGCGTGATCAGCGACATCGACGGCACCGGGCTGGTCGCGAGCGCGAGCGCCGAGGTGACCGTCACCCGCAGCCGGGTCATGCGGACCGCCGGCTCGGGGCTGCGCGCCCGCAGGCAGGCCACGCTGCGCGCCGAGGGCTGCGACATCACCGACGCCGGCCGGGCCGGGCTGCTCGTCGAGGACGGCGCGAGCGCGCACCTGCGTGCCTGCTCGTTGCGCCGTGCCGGCAGCGAGGGCATCCGCCTGATCGGCGCGGCACCGGCGGCGCCCGGCACCCCGGTCACTCCCAGCACCGGGGCGGACGTTGGCGCGTCGTCGCCCAGGGCCATCGGCGGCATCCCCGAGCCGTCCGCCATCTCCGCCTCGGCCCGCCTCCCAGGCGGGGCCGGCATGCCCGGCCAGGCTGAGGTGTCCGGCGAGGGCCGGCCGACGCTCACCGCCGACGACTGCGAGATCGACGCCGCCGGGACCGACGCGCTGCTCGTCGAGGGTGCTGGCGAGGCGACGCTGACCGGATGCCGGCTGCGCGCGCCAGCCAGGGCCGGTGCCGTCGCGGCCGGGCGGGCCACCGTCACGCTGACGGGCTGCGTGCTGGATCGCGCCGGCACCTCGGCCCTGGTCGTCCGGGACTCGGCGGCGCTCACCACCGCCGGTGGCAGGGTGTCGCGGCCGGCGGCGAACGGCGTGTTCGTCGTCGGCGACGGCCGGGCCAGCCTGACCGAGCTGACGATCGAGGAGACCGGGTACAGCGCCGTGCACGCCAGCGGCGACAGCACGGTCACGCTTGCCCGCGCGCGGCTGCGGGGCACCCCCGAGCACGGCGTCCACGCCGTCGGGTCGGCCAGCGTCCAGGTCGACGGCGGGCGGGTCAGCGAGGCCGGCATGTCCGGCCTGCACGCCGAGCAGGATGCGACGCTTCTCGCCGAGGGGTGCTCGCTGGCCGGCAACGGCGTCGGGATCAGCACGGAGGCGTCGGCCACGGGCACCTTCACCAACTGCGCGGTGACGGACAGCGCCGACGTCGGCATCCGAGTCGGCGCGGACAGCTTCGTCGGCCTCACCGGCTGCCGGGTGGAGCGCACCGGCGCCGCCGGCATCGTGGTGGCCGAGGGCGCCCACGCCGAGCTGGCCGGCTGCCAGATCGCGGACACGGCCGGCTCGGGCCTGGTCGTCTGGCGCGGGGCCGCGCCGGTGGTCCGGGAGCTGCGGGTCGCGCGCACCGCCAAGAACGGCGTCTTCATCGGCGACGACGCCGCCGGCCAGTTCACCGACGGCGAGATCACGGCGTCCGGGTTCCCGGCGCTGCACGTCGGCGCCCGGGCCAGGCCCACCATCGCCGGCTGGCACATCCACGACAGCGATGCGGACCTCAGCCTCGCCGACGGCGGCGAGCCGACGTTCGAGCGCTGCCGGGTGACCCGGGTGCGCACGGTCGCGATCCCGGCCTCCGGCCGGGCCGACGGCGCCCCACCGCCGGGCACCCCCGGTGTCGGTGCCGCCGATGGGGCGACCGCCGCCGGGGCGGACGGGGACGGTGCCGCGGAGGCCGCCGCGGCCGCGGGCGGCGGCGAGACGGGCGGGGCGACCACCGAGTCGCTCGATGACCTGCTCGCCGCGCTGTCCGCGCTGGTCGGCCTGGAGCGGGTCAAGCGGGACGTCGGGGCGCAGGTCAAGCTGATGCAGACGGTGCGCCGCCGGCAGGAGGCCGGGCTCGCGGCGCCGCCGCTCAGCCGGAACCTGATCTTCGCTGGCAACCCGGGCACCGGGAAGACGACCGTCGCCCGGCTCTACGGCCGGCTGCTCGCCGCGCTCGGGATGCTGGAAAGCGGCCACCTCGTCGAGGCCGACCGGGCCGCGATGGTCGGCGAGTACATCGGGCACACCGCGCCGCGCACGACCGCCGTCTTCCAGAAGGCGCTCGGCGGCGTGCTGTTCATCGACGAGGCGTACGCGCTGGTCCCGCCCGGGGTCGCCAACGACTTCGGCCAGGAGGCGATCGCGACCCTGGTCAAGCTGATGGAGGACCACCGCGACCGGGTCGTCGTGATCGTCGCCGGCTACCCGGGGGAGATGGCCGGGTTCATCGACTCGAACCCAGGGCTCGCCTCCCGGTTCACCCGCACGATCACGTTCGACGACTACTCCGACGAGGAACTGGCCGCCATCGTCGCCGCGCAGTGCCGGCGGCACGAGTACGAGCTGCCCGAGCCGACCCGCGCGGCCCTCGTCAGCTACTTCGCCGGGGTGCCGCGGGAGCGTGGTTTCGGCAACGGCCGGCTGGCCAGGCAGGTGTTCCAACGGATGACCGAGATCCAGGCCCAGCGTGTCGCCGACCTCGACAATCCGTCCACCGAGGACCTGCTCCGGCTGCTTCCCGAGGACGTCCCGACACGCTGACCCGCCCCCGCCCGGTTGGCCTGTCGTGCTGGTAACCGGCCGGGTACGGCGAGAAACTGGAAACACCCGGGCCCGGGCTGGTCGGAGGGCCCTGGGTGGCGCCCGCGTGGGCTGCCAGGGGGCACCGAGGCGAGGGAGGCCCGGTTGACGACCGACGCGATCCGTGACCAGGCGGTGCGGGCCGCCGCCGAGCTCAGCGCCCGCGACGTCGTCGTGGTCGCGCTGACCTGGGTCGACAACAGCGGCATCACCCGGGTGAAGGGCGTGCCGGTCGGCCGGCTGGTCAAGGCCGCGGTCAGCGGCATTGGCGCTTCGCCGGTGTTCGACGCGTTCGGGCTGACCGACGGGATCGCCGTCGCCCGCCACGCCGGCAGCCCCGTCGGCGACCTGCGGCTGCGGCCGGACCTGGCCCGGCTGGTGCCGCTGGCCGCGCAGCCCGGCTGGGCGTGGGCGCCGGCCGACCGGTTCGACCAGCTCGGCCGGCCGCACCCGCAGGACACCCGGGCGCTGCTGCGCCGACAGGTGGCCGCGCTCGCCGCCGGGGGCCTGTCCGCGCTGGCCGCGATCGAGGTCGAGTGGACCGTCTACCCCGCATCGGGGCCGGGCGCGGCGGAGCCGGCGCCGGAGCCGTTGGCCCAGGGGCCCGCCTACGGGATGCACCGGGTGATCGAGCTGTCCGACTACCTGCGCGACGTGGTCCGGGCGCTGTCCGAGCAGGGGCTGGTCGTCGAGCAGCTGCACCCGGAGTACGCGCCGGGGCAGTTCGAGGTGTCGGTGGAGGCGGAGGACCCGGTCGCGGCGGCGGACAGCAGCGTGCTGGTCCGCCAGACGGTGCGGGCGGTCGGCGCGCGGCACGGGCTGCGCACCTCGTTCTCGCCGGCCGTGGTCGCCGAGGGGGTGGGCAACGGCGGGCACGTCCATCTGAGCCTGTGGCAGGACGGGCAGGACGTGCTGCTCGACGGGACCGGCCCGGCCGGGCTGTCCGCGGCCGGCGAGGCGTTCGCCGCCGGCATCCTGGGCCACCTGCCGGCGCTGCTCGCCCTGGGCGCCGGCAGCGTCGCCTCCTACCTGCGGCTCGCGCCGTCGCGCTGGGCCGGCGCGTTCAGCTGCTGGGGGGTGGAGAACCGGGAGGCCGCGCTGCGCCTGGTCACCGGCAGCGCGGCCGGGTCGCCGCCGGCCGGGGAGATCCCGTGGCCGGCCTCCTCCACCAGCGGCCCGACCGTCGGCGGCGTGCCCGTTGGCGCCCCGGCCGCGGGCACGGCCGGGGCCGCGGCCGCGGCCGGGGCCGCGGGCGCGGCCGGCGGCCCCGCCGGCCCCGGGGGGGCG
>JADGHD010000100.1 GCA_019689615.1 Frankia sp.
GGCCCCCCCCCCGGCGGGGCGGGGCCCCCCCCGCCGCCGCCCCCGCGGCCCCCCGGCCCCAATGGGTGGTGCACCGGTCGCCGTGGGGGGTGGCGGCGACCGGTGTCAACCAGGCCCTGCCCGTGCGTGGCCTCCCTCGGGCACGGGTGGTGGGCCTGAACCCGGGGCCGAGCCGGGCTGGCCACTCGCTGTCCGCCGTGGCGGCGGCGGACGGCTAGTGGACCAGCGCCTTCTCGGCCCCGGCGCCGGTGAGGGAACGGACCTCCATCTCGGCGAACTTCGCCTCGAACTCCTCGGCCTCCGCGCCGGTCGGCTTGCGGCTGGTGACCGAGCCGAGCCAGCCGAGGAAGAAGGCCAGCGGAATCGAGACGATGCCCGGGTTCTCCAGCGGGAACCAGCTGAAGTCGACGGAGGTGTCCTTGATCATTGACGCGCTGGTGCCGTTCGCGTTCACCTTTCCGGAGACGACCGGGGAGAACACGATGAGCACGACGGCGGAGATCAGGCCGCCGTAGATGCTCCACAGCGCGCCGCGGGTGGTGAAGCCCTTCCAGAACAGCGAGTAGAGAATCGTCGGCAGGTTCGCCGACGCCGCCACCGCGAACGCCAGCGCCACCAGGAACGCGACGTTCTGGTTCTTGGCGAAGATGCCGCCGACGATGGCGATCGCGCCGATCACGACGGCGGTGATCCGGGCTACCCGGACCTCCCTCTCCGGCGTCGCCGTCCCCTTCTTTATCACGCTGTTGTACACGTCGTGCGCGAACGAGGCGCTCGCCGTGATGGTCAGGCCGGCGACCACCGCGAGAATCGTGGCGAACGCGACCGCCGCGATGATGCCCAGCAGCAGCGTCCCACCCAGCTCGTAGGCCAGCAGCGGGGCGGCCGAGTTCTGGCCACCGGGCGCCGACGTGATCTCCTCGGCGCCGACCAGGTACATCGCGCCGAACCCGAGCACCAGGGTGAACAGGTAGAACAGGCCGATGATGCCGATGGCCCAGGCGACGCTGCGCCGCGCCTGCAGCGCCGACGGCACCGTGTAGAAGCGCATCAGCACGTGCGGCAGGCCGGCGGTGCCGAGCACCAGCGCGATCGACAGCGAGATGAAGTCGATCTTCGTGAGGTTCGACGTGCCGTACCGGACGCCCGGCTCGAGCACCGCCTCGCCGCGCGGGCTGGCCGCCGCGCCCTCGCCGAGCAGGGTCGACAGGTTCATCCCGTTCTTGCCGAGCACCCAGATCGTCATCAGGGCGGCGCCGGTGACCAGCAGCACGGCCTTGATGATCTGCACCCAGGTGGTGCCCTTCATGCCGCCGACCAGCACGTAGACGATCATCAGGACGCCGACGATGGCGATCGTGATGTTCTGCGCCGCCGAGCCGGAGACCCCGAGCAGCAGGTTCACCAGGCCGCCGGCGCCGGTCATCTGCGCCAGTAGGTAGAAGAAGCTGACCGCGAGCGTCGAGACGGCCGCGGCCGTGCGCACCGGCCCCTGCCTGAGCCGGAAGCTGAGCACGTCGGCCATCGTGTACCGGCCGGTGTTCCGCAACAGCTCCGCGACCAGCAGCAGCGCGACCAGCCAGGCCACGAGGAAGCCGATCGAGTACAGGAAGCCGTCGTAGCCCTGCAGCGCGATGGCGCCGGCGATGCCGAGGAACGAGGCCGCGGACAGGTAGTCACCGGAGATCGCGATGCCGTTCTGCCGCCCGGAGAAGGCGCGCCCGCCGGCGTAGTAGTCGGTCGCCGTGCGGTTGGTCCTGGCCACCCGCAGCACGATGACCAGCGTCGCGGCGACGAAGATCGCGAAGATTGTGATGTTGACGGCTGGCTCGCCGACGGTGTCGGCGGCGAGGACGGGGGCCGTGGTCACCGGCTCTCACCTCCGGCCTCGGCTGGCGCCGGGCCCTCGATCCTGGCCCGCAGCTCGGCGGCGGACGTGTCGAACTCCCGGTCCGCCCAGCGGACGTACAACCAGGTGATGACGAACGTCGAAAGGAACTGTCCGAGGCCGAGCACCAGGCCGACATTGATGTCGCCGACGATGCCGATTCCCATGAACCCGGGCGCGTACGCCGCGAGCAGCACATAGGTGAAATACCAGGCCAGGAACAGCACCGTCATCGGGAAGACGAAGCGGCGGAACCTCGCCCGCAGCTCCCGGAACTCGGGGCTGGCGGCGACCTCCACATAGCTCGCCCCACCTCCCCCGCCACCACCGGGCGTCGCGGCCGGTGCCGCCCCGCCCGGTATCGACTGAACCGTGCTCACGCGACTTCCTCCATAACGGGAGAGCCACCGGCGGCGCGCTGACAGATCGCTGTTGCGCCGCCTTCGGCCGGTGTTGCCCAACCGCCGATGAGCGCTGGGCGGACCGTGTGATTGCGGTCACGGTAAGGGCGGTACCGTCCCGGTGGGAGAAGAAATCCGCGGCTATGCGGTCGGCGGCAGCGAGCCGGCGCCCGGCGGGCCAGCGGTCGGCGACGAGCGGTCCGTCCCTGGCGACAGGGTGACGGCCCGCGCCGAGCGGTTGCTCGCGGGCGACGAACGGTCGACCGCGCCCACCAGCCCGCCGCTGGCCGCGTCGATCGGCACGCCCACCGCGCGTCCCGGCGGCACCGCTGCCCGGCCGTGGTGCTGGCGGATGCCCTCGGGAACGTGCAGGCGGGTCATCACCCGGCCGACCCCGGCCGGCATCGAGCCCGGCGTGCGCAGCGAGACCACCACCATCACGGCGAACGACAGCGGCACCGTCCACGCCGCCGGCTGCGCGAGCAGCGCGCCGGCCAGCCCGTCCGGCGCCCGGCCGAGCATGGTGACCATGGCCGCGCTCGCCGCCGTCACCCCGCCGACGGCCAGCCCAGCGAGCGCACCGGTCACGGTCAGCCGCCGCCACCAGATGCCCAGCACGAGCAGCGGGCAGAAGGTCGACGCGGCGACGGCGAACGCGAGCCCCACCGTGTCGGCCAGCCCCACCGAGGTGGCCAGCAGCGTCCCGGCGGCCGGCACGGCCACCGCCAGGATCGTGCCGGCCCGGAACCCGGCCACCCCGGTCCTGGCCCGCCGTCGTAGCAGGTCCTGGCTGAGCACCCCGGCCACCGACACGGTCAGCCCGCTGGAGGTCGACAGGAACGCGGCGAACGCGCCGCCCATCACCAGCGCCGACAGCGCCTCCCCCAGCGGGCCCGGCAGCACCCGCTGCGGCAGGGTGAGCACGACGGTGTCCGTCCGCCCGGTCAGCAGCAGGTCCGGGGCGTAGACCCGGCCGAGCGCCGCGTAGACCGGCGGGAACAGGTAGAACGCGCCCAGCAGGCCGATCACGGCGGCGGCCGTGCGCCGCGCCCCGCGCCCGTCCGGGTTCGTGTAGAAGCGCACGATCACGTGCGGCAGGCCCATGGTGCCCAGCAGCAGCGCGAGCAGCAGCGAGTACGTCCGGTACAGCTCGTGGCCGCGCTCGGCGCCGCCGGCGGGCGCCGGCCCGTCCCGGCCGAAGATCTCCTCCGCCCGCGGCACCGGGGTGCCCTCGGGCAGGGTGACCGTGCTGCCGGCGGCGAGCACCGCGCTGCCCGGCTCCAGCTGGACCGGCCCGCCCACCGGCTCGCCGTCCACCTGGCCGTGGACGATGATCGTCGCCGGCTCCTCGACCCGGACCCGGACCGTGTCGGCCAGCCGCACGGTGACCGCGTTGACGGAGACGGTCGTGTGGTCGGCCGGCGGCGCGGGAGCCCCGTCCGCCCGCCACGTCGCCACCAGGAAGATCACCGGTAGCGCGATCGCGGTGAGCTTCAGCCAGTACTGGAACGCCTGCACCAGCGTGATCGAGCGCATCCCGCCGGCCAGCACGTTCAGCACGACCACGCCCGCGACGATCAGGGCGCCGACCCAGCGCGGGGCGCCGGTCGCCGACCGCAGCGCCAGCCCCGCCCCCTGGAACTGCGGCAGCAGGTACAGCCAGCCGATCCCGACGACCAGCACCGACGCCACCCGCCGGACCACCGGCGAGCGCATCCGGATCTCGGCGAAGTCCGGCAGCGTGAACGCCCCCGACCGGCGCAGCGGCGCGGCCACCAGCACCAGCAGCACCACGTAGCCGGCGGTGTAGCCGATCGGGTACCACAGCATGTCCGCGCCGACCGCGAGCACCAGCCCGGCGACGCCGAGGAAGCTCGCCGCGGACAGGTACTCGCCGCCGATCGCGGAGGCGTTCCAGCGCGGGCTGACCACCCGGCTGGCGACGTAGAAGTCGCTGGTCGTGCGGGACAGCCGGAGGCCGAGCGCGCCAACGGCCAGCGTGGCGACGCAGACCAGGGCGACCGCGACCGCCGCAGGCCAGGCCAGCGCGGTCATCGGCCCGCCCGGCCACGAGTCGTGGCCCCGCGCAGCGCCGGCAGCGGCCAGCGCCTGCGGCCCCCTCGGGCACGCCCGTCCGCGGGGCCGGCACCACCCGGCCCGGTCAGCTCCGCCGGGGCGGGCTGCTCGCCCGGCGGGCGGCCGGAGGCGTCGGACAGCAGCGTGGTGAAGTCGCGCTCGGTCCGCTCGGCCCCGCGCACGTACGACATGGCCAGCGCGATCAGCACCGGGTGGACGGCGACGCCGAGCACGAGCCAGTGCAGCGGCAGGTGCAGCCACGGCACCCGGACCGAGGCGATCTCCGGCACCAGCACGAACAGCAGCGGCAGCACGCCTAGCGCGAACAGCAGCGAGGCCAGCACCCCGGCGGCCAGCCGGCGCTGGTCCCGCAGCAGCCCGCGCAGGTAGACGTCGCCGAGCACGGTCTGCTCATCCAGGTCGCGGGCGGGGCCGCGGGCCGCGCGGACCAGCACCCGCCGTGGGTCGGACCGTGGGCTGGTCACCCGCACCCGGCGCGGGGTACGCCCACCGCCGGCCGGCGCCGGTACCGGGTCCGTCTGGTCCGGCCGCGCGGGCGGCTCCGCCGGGTCAGCCGGAACGGCCGGGGGCACGGGTGAGGCTCGCCGCTCGGATCAGCCGGTCGCGCAGCGCCCGGGTGTGCCTGCGGCTGACCGGCAGCACCCGGTCGCCCAGCCGGACGAAGCACCGCCCGTTGTCCATCCGCAGCTCGTCGACGTAGGCCAGGGCGACCAGCGTGCTGCGGTGGATCCGGACGAAGCCGGCCGCGGCCCAGCGCTCCTCCAGCGTCGTGAGCGACACCCGGACGAGGTGCCCGCCGGTCGCCGTGTGCAGCCGCACATAGTCACCCTGGGCAACGGCGTAGCGCACCTGGGAGCGGTGGATGAACCGGGTGACCCCGCCGAGCTCGACCGGGAACGTCTCGTCCTCGGGGACCGGCGGCAACTCGTCCACGCGGCCCGGCCCGGCGGCGAGCGGTGTGATGGCGGCCGGCGCCGGCCCGCCGGGCAGGCCGGGGGCGAGGGTGGCCGTCGCCGTGCCGCCCTGGGCCTGGGAGGCCCAGAGCACCTCGCTCACCCGGCGGACCGCCTCGGCCAGCCGGTCCGGGCGCACCGGCTTGAGCAGGTAGTCGGTGGCCCGCAGGTCGAACGCGTCGACGGCGTGCCCCTCGTGGGCGGTGACGAAGACGACCTGTGGCGGTTCGGCGAACCGGGACAGCACCCTGGCCAGGTCCAGCCCGTCCAGGCCGGGCATGCGGATGTCACAGAAGATGACGTCGAACGGCTCGGCGTCCAGCGCGCGCAGCGCCTCGGCGCCGCCGTCGACCGCGCGTACCCGGCCGATCCGAGGGTCTGCGTCCAATAACCAGGCCAGCTCGCCCCGGGCTGGTGCCTCGTCGTCGACGACCAGCGCGGTAAGCGCCGCCCGGGGTGTCGCCGGCGGTGCCGTAAGCGCCGCGCCACCCATCATGATCACGGATGGTAGTCGCCGGTCCGGCCAGGTTCCACCCCTCGGGAGCGGTTCAACCACACCGGGGCCCCCACCGGCCGGCCACACTCCCGACATGTTCCGGTCATCCTCGGGGAACACGCGGCGGCCGGGACCCGGTCCCGGCGGCGCCGGCCAACCGGTGTCCCCGGCGCGGTCCAGCGGAAGGCTACTCACCAGTTGTCCACTTCTGGTGCCTCGGCCTGGTTCGGTGCAGCATGTCGAAGAACACTGCTGTGGCGTGGGTCACGATACCGGGTGTAGCCGGCCCCGGGCAGCGCGCCCGACGGGCTGACGGGCCAACCTGCGGGCGGCTGGGGACGCCGGCCAGGACCGCCAGGGACGGACGAAGGGAGACGCCGTGACGGCAGGGAACGCGGCGGCGCGGCCAACCGGGCTCAGCCTGGGCCGGCTGGCCGAGCGCGCGGCCGAGCGGGTGGGCGACGAGTCGCTGCTGTTGTTCGAGGACCAGCGCTGGACCGCGGCCCAGCTCGCCCAGCGCGCCGCCCGGCTGTCCGGCGGGCTGCGCGCGGCCGGCCTGCGCCCGGGCGACCGGGTCGTGGTCTGCATGGCCAACTGCCCGGAGGTGGGGATCACCTACACCGCGGCCTGGCGCGCGGGCGCCGCCGTCACCCCGGTGCTCTTCCTGCTCAGCGAGCCGGAGCTGCGGCACGTGCTGACCGACAGCGGCGCCCGGCTGGTGGTCACCACGCCGGAGTTCCTGCCCAAGGTGCTCGGCGCGGCCCGCGGCGTCGAGACGCTGGCCGCGGTCGTCCTCGCCGGCTCGGGTGCCGACGCGGCGGCGCCCGGCACCGGCAGCGGGGCGGACCGGGTGCCACCGGTGCTGGACTACGCCGAGCTCGAGCGGGCGGACGCCGCGCCGCTGATCGACCCCCCGGCCAGCGACATGGCCGCCCTGCTCTACACCGGCGGCACCACCGGCCGGGCCAAGGGCGTCGTGCTCAGCCACGACGCGCTGGTGGCCGCGTCCTGGGCCGGGCACGTGGCGCTGGAGAACGACTACCCGCCGATCGACGGCCGCAAGGTCGCCCTGTCGCCGCTGCCGCTCTCGCACGTCTACGGCCTCGTCGTGAGCGTCGTCGGGGTGCACGCGACCGAGCCGTCGACGTCGCTGCTGATGCGCTGGTTCGACCCGGCCGGCTGGCTGCGGCTGGTCGCCGAGCACGGGGTGCACACCAGCACGCTGGTCCCGTCGATGATCCGGATGATCCTCACCCAGCCCGTCGCCGAGTACGACACGTCCAGCCTGGTCCGGGTGGTCAGCGGCAGCACCGCCCTGCCCCGCGAGATCGCGCTGGAGTTCGCCCGCCGGCTGCCGCACGTCCAGCTCGCCGAGGGGTACGGGTGCACCGAGGCGGCGGCCATCGTCTCGACCGCGCCCCGCGGCGGCTCGCCGGTCGGCAGCGTCGGCAGGCCGGCGGCCGGGGTCCGGATCCGGATCGAGCTGCCGGACGGCACCGAGGCCAGGCCGGGCCAGGCCGGCGAGATCTGCATCTGCGGCCCGTCGCTGATGAGCGGCTACTGGAACGCCCCGGCCGAGACCGCCATCGCGCTGCGCGACGGCTGGCTGCACACCGGCGACATCGGCAGGTTCGACGAGGACGGCTTCCTCTACGTCGTGGACCGGATCAAGGACGTGATCATCCGCAACGGCTTCAACATCTATCCACGCGACATCGAGGAGGTCATGCTCTCCCACCCCGAGGTCGCCGGCTGCGCGGTCGTCGGCCGCCCCGACCCGCTACACGGCGAGGAGGTGGTCGCGTTCGTGCAGCTCGCGCCGAACGCCACGGCGACCCCGGAAAGCCTCGTCGCCTTCGCGAAGGAGCGGATCTCGGCGGTGAAGTACCCACGCGAGGTCCGCGTCGTCGACGCGATCCCGCTGACCAGCGTGCTGAAGACCGACCGAAGGGCCCTGCGCGCCATGCTCGGCGGCTGACCAGCCCGGTCCTGGCCGCGGGCCGGCCAGGACGGTGGGAAGAGACGCCCGGCGGTGCGCGGTTGGAGCGGAACGTGAGCTCGCCACCTTCCTCCACCGTCCCGCCCGCGCCCCCGGCCGCGCCGGCCTCGCCGGCCGCCTCGGCCGAGTCCACGGACGCGCCCCTGGGCGTGCCGCTGTCGGTCCTCGACCTCGTGCCGGTGGGCACCGGGGTGACCCCGGGCGAGGCGATCCGCAACTCGCTCGACCTGGCCCGCCGGACCGAGGAGCTGGGCTACCTCCGCTACTGGCTGGCCGAGCACCACGGGATGCCGGGAATCGCCAGCACGGCGACCGCGGTGCTGATCGGCCAGGTGGCGGCGGCGACCCGCACGATCCGGGTCGGCTCCGGCGGGGTCATGCTGCCCAACCACGCCCCGCTGGTCATCGCCGAGCAGTTCGGCACGCTGGGCGCGATGTTCCCCGGCCGGATCGACCTCGGCATCGGCCGAGCGCCGGGAACCGACCAGAAGACCGCCCGGGCGCTACGCCGGACGCCGCCGACCGAGCGGCTCGACGTCGACGACTTCCCCGACCAGCTCGTCGAGCTGACCACGTTCCTGTCCGGCGGGGAGTTCCCCCAGGGGCACCCGCTGCACGGGGTCACCGCCTGGCCGCGGGCCGAGATGCCGCCGATCTGGCTGCTCGGCTCGAGCGGATACAGCGCCCAGGTCGCCGGGATCCTCGGCCTGCCGTTCGCGTTCGCGCACCACTTCAGCTCCCAGAACACGCTGCCCGCCTTGGAGCTCTACCGGGCGTCGTTCCGGCAGGCACCCGGGCGGGAACGGCCGTACGCGATGGTCGCCGCGGCCGTGATCGTCGCCGAGGACGACGAGCGGGCCGAGTACCTGGCCGGGCCCACCCGGCTGACGATGCTGCGGCTGCGGACCGGCAAGCCGGCGCCCTACCCGTCGCCCGAGGAGGCCGCCGCCTACCCGTGGACCGACCTGGAGCGCACGATCGCCCGGAACGCGACCGCCTCGCACATCGTCGGCTCCCCGGCGACGGTCCGGGCGGGCCTGGCGAAGCTGCTCGCCGCCACCCGCGCCGACGAGCTGATGATCACGACCAACGTGCACGGCCACGCCGACCGCGTCCGCTCCTACGAGCTGCTGGCGGAGCTGGCGGGCGGCGCCGCCGGCCTGCCCAGGCGGGCCGGCCGCCAGTCGGGCTGACGGGCCGCGCGGCGGCGCGCGTCGCGGCGCCCTCGGCTCACGCCGCGGTGATCGTGGTGACGTTGAGCTCGTCGAGCGGGCCGTCCAGGGGCAGCTGGCGGGGCGGCTTGGCCGGGCGGGTCATCTTCGACGGGTGCAGGACCCGGCCGGTGGTCCTGGCGAGCCAGCCGCGCGGCAGGAAGCGGGTGGCGGCCGCGGTCAGCGCGTGCCGCCGGCCGTCGACCGCGTACGGCACGCCGCGGCGCAGCGCCCGGAACGCGGTCGCGACGACCTCCTCCGGCGTGCGCAGCCGGCCGGCCGGGTTGATCTCGACGCCGACCTCGGCGCAGAAGTCGGTGTCGGTCTGCGCCGGGCACAGCGCCAGGATCCGCACGCCGCTGTCGCGGTACTCGGCCCAGAGCGCGACCGTGAACGACAGCACGAACGCCTTCGCGGCGGCGTAGACCGCCATGGGCGGGACGGACTGGAACGCGGTGACCGAGCTGAGGTTGATCAGCGTGCCACGGCCGCGCTCCAGCATTCCCGGGAGGAAATGGTGCGTCAGCCGCTCGACCGCCGCGCACAGCAGCAGGATCTCCCGGTGGTTCTGCTCCATGTCCAGCGTGTGGTACGGCCCGTACACGCCGAACCCGGCATTGTTCACCAGGATGTCAACTGTTAAGCCCAGCTCGGCGAGCCGCGCCGCCAGCTTGTCCGGGCCCTCCTCGACCGCCAGGTCCACGCCGATCGCGTGCACGGTGACCGGGTAACGGCGGCGCAGCCAGGCCGCGGCAGCCCGCAGCTTGTCGTCCGGCAACGCGGCGATCACCAGGTCCGCGCCCCGCTGCGCGAACGCCTCGGCCAGCGCGAGGCCGATACCCGACGAGGCTCCCGTCACCAGCGCGGTCTGCCCCCGATAGTCACTCACGCGATCAAGCTCCTCTCGCCGGGGCGAAACCCGCCCATTCGGCCATCTTGGAGCATGCCGGTGACGAACCAGCACAGGCCTGGCTAAAGCTGGCAGTCGGTTACCCGACTCACCCGGCCTCTTGCCGACGGTTCAGCCGGCCGCCTGCGTGGCCGGGGCCGGCTGGGTGGCCGGAGCCGCCGGGTTGGCCGCAGCCGCCGGGAGCGGGCGGGCCGGGCGCATCAGGATGTCGGTGACCTCCACCGTCGGCGGGAGCGTGACCGCGGCCAGCACGATGTCGGCCACGTCCTCCGGCCGCATGAGCAGCTCGGGGGTCCACGCCCGGCCCTCGGCCCGGAAGATCTCCTGCTGCATCGGGGTCGCGGTCCGCCCGGGCGCCAGCGTGCACACGCGCGGGGCGCCCACCCCCACCTCGCCGCGGAGGCTGTCGGCGACGGCGCGCAGCGCGTGCTTCGTTGCCGCGTACTGGCCGGTCCGCGGGCTGGCCACCAGGCCCTGGGTGGAGTTCACGAACACCACGTCCCCCTGGGTGCGGCGCAGGTCGTCGAGCAGCAGCTGGGTGAGCGCGTACGGGGCGCGGACGTTGATGTCGTACTGGTCGTCGAGGTCGTCGAGCCGGGCCAGCTCCAGCGGGGCCGACCGGTAGGTGCCGGCGGAGTGCACCAGCACCGACACCGGGCCGGCGAACGCGCGGGCCGCGGCCACCAGCTCGACCCGCTGCCAGCTCACCGTGAGGTCGGCGGCCTGGACGCGCAGGTCCAGGCCCCGCTCGCGGGCGAGGTCGGCGAGCTCGGCCAGCGCCCTGGCGTCCCGCCCGGTAGCTGTCACCCGGCCGCCGGCGGCGGCCAACCGCAGGGCGACCGCCCGGCCAATTCCCTTGGACGCACCGGTCACGACCGCCCCCCGCCCGGCCAGGGACCGAACATCCGCACGTGGCGTTGACAAATCAACCCTTACGTGACTGGACTGTTTGGCCCCATCGTATCCAGGCCAGGACGCGACCACTCGCGACCGCTCGCCACCCGGGCGTGGCCAACCCGCGGCTGGCCGGCCCGACCGCCGCCGCCGGCCGCTGGCGAGCCGGCCGCCGCCAGCTCGGCCAGCCGCCCGCGACGTCGTCTGGGGTCAGGACCGGGGGGAGCGGGCGCGCACTGGCCCGCGACCGGGCCGGGCGGCGGCGCGGTCACGCGGCTGGTGGGCCCGCACCGACAGCACCGCCCCGGCCCCGAGAAGAAGGCCGATGATGATTGCGTACAACATTCCTCGAGGATGGGCGGCGGTTTTCCCGGCTGTCCATCGAGAATTGTGACGCCCACGCGTCAGGCTGGGCGGCAATTGATGTCTCCCAGGTCACCCGCGGACGCCGGCCGGATTCCTCACCTGCGCGGACGACGCGTCGGCCGGGAATCCGCCGGGAATGCCGGCGCCACCGCGCCGGGCGAATGTCGCCAGCCCGACACCCGCGGC
>JADGHD010000101.1 GCA_019689615.1 Frankia sp.
ATGACGTGGAGTCTCGTGGGCTCGGAGATGTGTATACGAGACTGGCCCTGGTCCTGGACGGCTCCACCCGCGGGCGGGCGGGCCGGCGCGTCGGCGCCCGCCTGCTCAGCGGACGCGTAGTCCCCGCCCGCTCAGCGGACGCATGTAGTACCGCCCGCTCAGCGGACGCTGGTGGTAAGGCCGTGTCCGTAGGGGAAGAGCGGGTCGTAGTCCGGGTCGCCGATGTTGATCGGCTCCTGCGACTCCGCCCGCGGCCAGCTCACGGGCAGCCGCCCGCCGTACGGGCGCTCGCCGAACAGCGGGTCGGCGACGCCCGTGCCCTCGCTGCCCGGCAGCCAGGCCATCACCAGTGCGTCGATCGTCGCCAACTGGTCGGTGATGACCAGCGGGCGGCCGGCGACGATGATCACGACGCAGGTGGGGATCGTGCCGCACACCCGGTCGATGACCCCGCGGTCCTCCAGCCTCGGGACGAGGGAGTGCCGGGCGCCGACGTCGCCGACGCCCTCCGCGTACGGGGTCTCGCCGATGACGACGACCCCGACGTCGAAGCCCTCCATCGGCGCCGACGCCTGCTGGCTGTAGCGGACCTCGCCCCCGGCGGCCTCGACGTGCTGCCGGATCCCCGCCAGGATCGTCGTGCCGTCCGTGATCGAGCCGGACTCGCCCTGCCAGGTGATCGACCAGCCACCCAGCTGGTTGCCGAGGTCGTCGGCGTTGCGCCCGGCCACGTAGACCCGGGACGCCGGGTCCAGCGGCAGCACGCCGCCCTCGTTCTTCAGCAGCACCTGGGACGCGGCGGCCGCCTCCCGGGCGACGGCCCGGTGCTCCGCGGAGCCGATCTGGTCGATGGCGGACCGGTCGGTGAACGGGTGTTCGAACAGTCCGAGCTCGAACTTGACCGCGAGGATCCGGCGGACGGCGTCGTCGATCCGCGCCATCGGGACCCGTCCGGCCTCCACCTCGGCGATCAGCGTGGCGACGAACTCGGGTGCGGTCTGCGGCTCCATGAACATGTCGATGCCGGCGTTCACCGCGGTGCGCACCTGGGTGGCGTAGTCGCCGGGCAGTTGGTGGATCGCCTCCCAGTCGCTGATCAGGAAGCCGTCGAATCCGGTCCGTTCCTTCAGGAAGCCGGTGAGCAGCTCGGTACTGGCGCTGAGCTTGGTCGGGTTGCCGACGCCGTCCTCGGTCCAGTCGATGCTGGAGAACGACGGCATGATCGAGCCGACGTCGTAGGTCTGGACGGCGGTGACGTAGGGCACCAGATTGACCGCCTCGAAGTGGGCGCGGTCGGAGATCGTCACGCCCTGGTCGATGCGGTAGTCGCGGGTCGTCGAGGTCCCGTAGACGGTGTCGCCGTCGCCGGCGAAGTGCTTGGCGGTGGCCAGGACGTGGTCCGGGCCGGCCAGCCGCGCCTCGCCAGCACCCTGGTAGCCGGCGATGACCGAGGCGAACTGGGCGACCAGCTCGGGGTCCTCGCCGAAGCTCTCGTAGGTGCGCCCCCAGCGCAGGTCCCGGGTCACGCACAGGCAGGGGGAGAAGGTCCACTGCGGGCCGGTGGCTCGGGTCTCCATCGCCGTGATCCGCGCCGCCTCCTGGGCGAGGTCCGGGTCGCGGGTCGCGCCCAGGCCGATGTTGTGCGGGAAGATCGTCGCGCCGACGAGGCTGTTGTGCCCGTGCACCGCGTCCACGCCGTAGAGCAGCGGGATGCCGAGCCGGGTGGCGAGCGCCCGCTCCTGCAGGCCGTCGATCATGTCGGCCCAGCCGGTCGGCGAGTTGTCGGCCGGCGAGCTGCCGCCGCCGGACAGCACCGAGCCGAAACCGAGCGACGTGAGCAGTTCGGGGTCGGCCTCGGCGGCGGCGCGTTCGGTCTGCGCCATCTGGCCGACCTTCTCGGCCAGCGTCATCCGGCCCAGCAGGTCGGCGACCCGCTCGGCCACCGGCAGGGACGAGTCCTGGTAGGGGAAACGCCCGGACGCGGCCCCGGTTTCGGTATCGGCCGAGCAGGCCACCGCCGCCAGCGGCAACACGGCGGCGGTAGCGGCGAATGCGGCGAGGCCGCGTCTGGCTCTTCCCGGCCGACGACTGGCTCTTCTCGGCCGACCTCTTCTCGGCCGACGGCTGTGGAGTTGTAACACGTGGTCCCATGCCTCTCAGCTGGCTGGCTGTCCGGCGCCCCCGGGACCTCCTTCTGATCACGATAGGACACCCGGCCCGTTGCCGTGCCGAACCCGGACAATCCGTTCCGGCAACGCCTGTTCGGGCGGACATACCGGTTCACCCCGCCGATTGCCGGCCGCGATAATGGCAGCGAGTCGGACAGACCCCCAGTTGGGGGCCCTGTCCGGTGTTGGTGCGGTGGCGATGGCCGTGCGAGAAGGCAGAGGGACGTGGGCACGAGCGCGGAAGAGCAGGGGTTCCTGGACCCGGAGAACCTGTCGGGCTGGCGTGACCGGCCGCCGGTCGACCTGCGCACGGACGTGGCGCACTCGGCGCGGATCTACGACTACCTGCTGGGCGGCAAGGACAACTTCCCCGCCGACCGGGCAGCGGCCGAGCAGGCGATCGCGCTGTACCCGCCGGTGCTGACGGCCGCCCGGGAGGCCCGGCGCTTCCTCGTCCGCTCCACCCGCTTCATGGCCGAGGCCGGGATCCGGCAGTTCCTCGACATCGGGACGGGCATCCCGACCAGCCCGAATCTGCACGAGGTGGCGCAGGCGGTGGCCCAGGACTCGCGGGTCGTTTATGTCGACAACGACCCGCTGGTTCTGGCGCACGCGCGGGCCCTGCTCACCTCAACGCCGGAGGGAAAGACCGCCTACATCGACGCCGACCTGCGCCAGCCCGAACGGATCCTCAACAGCCCCGAGCTGCTGGACACGCTCGACCTTTCCAGGCCCGTCGGCCTGTCGCTGCTGGCCATCATGCACTTCGTCACCGACGAGGAGGATCCGGCCGGCATAATCGCCACCCTGGTCGACGCGCTGCCGGTGGGCAGCTATGTCGCGGTGACCCACGCCACCAGCGACTTCTTCCCGCCGGAGCTGGCCGCCGCAGGCGAGGACCTCTACCGTTCC
Organism: Frankia sp.; assembly: GCA_019689615.1. Lineage (GTDB taxonomy): Bacteria > Actinomycetota > Actinomycetes > Frankiales > Frankiaceae > Pseudofrankia. The sequence continues at coordinate 3,081 of JADGHD010000101.1, forward strand.
CGCGGCATCAACTTCATCCTCCGCAAGAAGGAGCAGGTCCTGCGCCTGTTCGGCGACCTCGAGCTGGTGGAGCCTGGCCTGGTGGTCAGCCACCGCTGGCGCCCGGACGGCAGGAGCGCCGACGTCCCCGACCACGAGGTCTTCAACTACGCCGGCGTCGGCCGCAAGAACTGACGCACCCACGGCGTGGCCAGGCCGGCCGGGCGGCGGAGCGGGCCGCTCCGGCACCGGCCACGCACAGCGCCCTCCCCGTGACGTGATCCCAGGCGGGCCCTGACGCGCCCCGGGGCGGGCGGCGCGGGGCCGTCGCCCCGTCAGGGCCCGCGGCAATCCCCGCACCGGTGGGCGGTTGCCGGCGGTGCGATCGTGGGCACGTTCCAAACCATGAGCAGGGTGCGGCCCCTTGCGGGCACGGCCTTCAGCGGGGCGGGGGTGGCCTGCCCATGGGAGGCATGACCATCCGCGCTGACGCCCTGGCGACCGCGGTCCGCACCGAGCTGGTGCGCGAGACCGAGCGCACCCGGGTGACCCGGCTGTTCCTGCCGTTCGGGACGGTCATCCGCAAGGAGCCGCTCGGTCCGGACGGGTCGCGCCGGCTGCGGCACGAAGCCGAGATCCTCACCCGGCTGGCCGGGCTCGACGGGGTGGTGCAGCTGGTCACCGACCCGCCGCCGCCCCCGGGGTCGATCCTGCTGACCGACACCCACGGCGCTGCGCTCGACGCCTGGCCGGCACCGCTGGACCCGGACACGGTGATCGACCTGGCGATCCAGATGGCCCGCGCGGTCGGCGCGATGCACCGCCGCGGCGTCGCCCACCGGGACCTGAACCCGGCGAACATCATCGTCGGCGATGACGGTTCCGGGCTCTGCCTGGTCGACTTCGCGCTCGCCAGCACCGCGGCGGCCGTCCAGCCCGGGTTCACCCACCACAGCGAGATCGTCGGCACCGTGCCGTACCTGGCGCCGGAACAGACCGGGCGCGCCGCGCGGCTCGTCGACCAGCGGGCCGACCTGTACGCGCTCGGCGCAACCCTCTATGAGCTGGCCACCGGCGCGCCACCGTTCGGCGACGACGACCCGCCGCGGATCATTCACGACCACCTCGCCCGGGCGCCGACCCCGCCATCCGCGGTGAACCCGGCCGTTCCGGCCGATCTGTCGCGGATCATCCTGCACCTGCTGGAGAAGGAGCCGGACGAGCGGTACCAGAGCGCCGACGGCCTGCTCTACGACCTGCTCCAGCTCCGTCGCGACCGGCCGGTGACCAGGCCAGGCGAGCACGACGTCCCGGCCCGCCCGCTGGCCCCGTCCCGGCTGTCCGGGCGGGCGTTCGAGATCGGCGAGCTCGTCACGGCGTTCACCGACGCGATGGCCGGCCGCTGCACCGGCCTGCTCGTCGCCGGCGCGCCAGGGGTCGGCAAGACGTCCCTGGTCGACGAGCTGCGCCCGGTCGTCGCCCGGCACGGCGGCTGGTTCGTGGCCGGCAAGTTCGACCAGTACCGCCGAGACCAGGAGTACGACGGGCTGCGCCAGGCCTTCCGGGCGCTGGGCCGGCTGCTGCTCGCCGAGCCGGAGGAGTCGGTCGCCGAGGTCCGACAGCGGCTGCTGCCGGCGCTCGGGCCGAACGCCGGCCTGGTCTGCGCCATCCTGCCCGAGCTGGCCGCGTTGCTCGGGGTGCCGCCCAACCCGGGCGACCCGATGACCGTGGCGGCCCGGACGCAGCGGATCTCGATGGAGATCCTGCGCGCCGTCGCGTCGCCCGGGCGGCCGCTGGTGCTGTTCGTCGACGACCTGCAGTGGGCCGGCCGCGGGCCGCTCGGCTTCGTCGACCTGGTGCTCAGCGGCGAGGAGCGGGCCGAGGGGCTGCTGCTGGTCGGGGCGTTCCGGGAGTGCGACGTCGACGCCGGCCACCCGCTCACCCCGCTGCTGGCCCGGTGGCGGACCCAGCAGGTCGGCCCGCGCACGCTGCGGCTGACCGACCTCACCCCGGCCGGCCAGGTGGCGATCGTCGCCGACCTGCTGCGCCTGCCGCCCGAGCGGGCCGGCGAGCTGGCCCGGCTGGTGGAGCCGGCCACCGGCGGGAACCCGTACGACACCGTGCGGCTGCTCAGCGCGCTGAGCCACGAGGGCCTGCTCTACCCGGTGCACGGCGGCTGGCGCTGGCAGGCCGACGCGGTGCGCCGCCGGCTGGCCCAGGCCAACGTCACCGAGCTGCTCGCGGCGCAGACGGCGGCGCTGCCGCCGCACACCCGGCACCTGGTGATGTCGATGGCCTGCCTGGCCGGCCGGGTGGAGCTGGACCTGCTGGCCGTCGCGACCGGGCTGGGGGTGGACGAGGTCGAGCGGCGGCTGGCGCCGGCGCTCGCCGAGGGCCTGCTGGTGCTCGAGCCGGACGACCGGCCCAGCGTGCGGTTCCACCACGACCGGGCGCGGGAGGCGGCGCTCGCCGCGCTGGCCGGGCCGGCGCGCCGGGCCGAGCGGCTCGCCCTGGCCAGGCGGCTGGCCGCGCGCCAGGAGTACGCGGCCGTCGCGGCCGAGCAGTACCTGAACGTCGCCGAGGTTGTGCACGACCCGGCGGAGCGGGCGCGGATGGCGGCGCTGTTCCGGTTCGCCGCGGGCGAGGCCCGGCTGACCGGCAACTACCCGCTCGCGGAGCGGTTCCTGACCGCCGCCCTGCCGGCCGTCGACCCCACCGACACCGACCAGCTCGTCGCCGTGCACACCGAGCGGCACGCGGTCCTGTACTGCCTTGGCCGGCTGGAGGACGCCGACGACGAGTACACCGCGATCCGCCGGTTGTGCGCCGACCCGGCCGGGCGGACGGCGTCCGCGATCGTGCAGGTCATGAGCCTGACCAACCGCAACCGCGCCGACGAGGCGCTGGAGCTCGGCCTCGGCCACCTGCGCGCGCTCGGCGTCGCCGTCCCGGAGCGGGAGGGCCTCGCGGCCGAGACCGAGCGCGCGCTGGACGCACTGCTGCTGCTGTGGCAGGCGGGCCACGAGAACGCCGGCACTGGGGCCATCACCGGCGCCCCCACCCCCGCGCCCGGCGCCGACGGCGCGGCGCGGGAGCCGGAGGAGCCGGACGAGCGGTGCCGCAAGCCAGTGAGCGTCGGACCAACCAGCGGCGAGGTCGCCGAGCTGATGAAGCGGCTGATGCCGGCGGCGTACTTCATGGACCAGGAGATGCTGGCCTGGCTGACCGTGCGCGCCCTGCAGATCTGGGCCGACGAGGGCCCGCGCGCGGAGCTGCTCGGCCCGGTCGCGCACATCGGCTTCGTCACCATCATCCGGCGGCGGGACTACGCCACCGGGCGCCGCATGCTGCGCGAGATCCTCGCGGTCGGCCAGGAGCGTGGCTACGAGCCCGACATCTGGGTGGGCCGGTTCCTCTACCGGGTCAGCGTCGGGCACTGGTTCGAAAGCCTGGAGGACAACGTCGCCGCGACCCGCCGGGCGGTGGAGGGCCTCACCCAGAGCGGTGATCTGCAGAACGCGTGCTGGGCCCACTACGTGCTGCTGTTCGACCTGCTGGACTGCGCGCCGTCGCTGGAGGTCTTCGCCGCCGAGGCGGAGGAGGCGCTGAAGGTCAGCTGCCGGTTCGGCAACGGCCACGCCGCCGAGACGTTCCGCTCCGGCTGGCACCTCGCCCAGGTGCTGCGCGGCGAGGTCATGGACTCGGCGGCCGACGAGTCGGCCTGGCTCGGCATGCTCGCCACCAACCCGCACGCCGTCGCCCACCTGCACATCACCCGGGCGATCGCCGCGGCGATCCTCGACCGCCCGGCCGAGCTGGCTCGCCAGCTCCAGGCGGCGCTCCCGCACCGGGCGACCCTCGGCGCCAACTACGTGATGTCGGTCATCGAGATGCTGCGGGCGCTGTGGCTCGCCAGCCAGGCCAGGGCGGCCACGGCGGCCGGGAGCCGGCGCAGGCGGCTGCTGGCCGAGCTGGACGAGCTGATCGACTGGCTGGCCGAACGGGCGGCCGACGCGCCGGACAACTTCAAGCACCTGCTGCGGCTGGTCGAGGCGGAACGCGCCTGGGCGGTCGGCAACTTCCGGGAGGCCGCGTACGCGTTCGACCTGGCGCAGCGGGAGTGCCGGGTGCGGACCCGGCCCTGGCACCGGGCGCTGATCCTGGAGCGGACCGCCCGGTTCTACCTGGCGCATGGGCTGGAGGAGGGCGGGCGCGCACTGCTCGCCGCCGCCCGCCGGCAGTACCTCACCTGGGGGGCGACCGCGAAGGTCAGGCAGCTCGACTGGGCCTACCCGACCCTGCGGAGCGAGCCGCCCCGGCCCTCGCCGTCGCCGCCGCGCCGGACGTCGGTGGACCCGGTCACGGCGGCGACGGCGACGCCGCCCGCCGCCCCCGCGCCGCCGCCGCGCGGCGGGCGGGGGGGGCGGCGCGGGGGGGGGGGGCCCGGGCGACGCGGCGCTCCACCGTCGCGACCGGGACCCTCGACCTGCTGGGGATCGTCGCCGCCGCCCAGGCGCTCAGCTCCGAGACCAGCATCGAGGGGCTGCACGCCCGGGTGGTCGGGATCCTGACCGAGATGACCGGGGCCACCGACGTCCAGCTGCTGTTCAGCACGCAGGAGGAGCACGGCTGGGTGGCGCGGACCGGCGCGGGCGACGCCGTCCCCGTACGCGAGGCCGGCCGGCACCGGCTGCTGCCGTTGTCGGTCTTCCGCTACGCGCAGCGGACGCACGAGCCGGTGGTGGTCGCCGACGCGGTGCGCGACGACCGGTTCCGCCGTGACCCCTACTTCGCCGGCGTGGACCGCTGCTCGGTGCTGGCCGTGCCGCTGGTGATCCGCGGCGAGCAGCGGGCGATGCTGCTGCTGGAGAACCGGATGATCCGCGGCGCGTTCTCGTCCGACCGCCTGGAAGGGATCATGCTGATCGCCGGGCAGCTCGCGGTGTCGCTGGACAACGCCCGCGTCTACGCGGAGCTGGAGCGCAAGGTCGCCGAGCGGACCCGGCAGCTGGCCGCCGCCAACGCGCGCCTCGAGCAGCTCTCGGTCACCGACCCGCTGACCGGCCTGGCTAACCGCCGCCGCCTGGAGGAGGTGCTCGCGGCCGAGTGGGAGCGGGCCGCCGAGCAGGGCGGCCAGCTCGCGCTGGCGATGGTCGACATCGACCACTACAAGCGCTACAACGACCACTTCGGCCACGCCGCCGGCGACCAGTGCCTGCAGCGGGTCGCCGCATGCCTGGCCGACAACGTCGACGACGGCCAGCTCGTCGCCCGCTACGGGGGCGAGGAGTTCGCGGTCGTGCTGCCCGGCATGGGCCTCGACGCCGCCGAGGAGCTGGCCGAGTGCCTGTGCGGGGCGATCGCCAGGCTCGCGGAGCCGCACCCGTGCACCCGCCTCGGCATCGTCACGGTGAGCATCGGTGTAGCGGCGCTCACCCCGGCGGCGGCCGGCGGCTCCCCCTCGGCCCTGATCGAGCTGGCCGACGGCGCCCTCTACCGCGCCAAGCGAGACGGCCGCGCCCGCGTCCGGACCGCACCGGCGGGCCCGGCCAGGTGACCGGGTCGGGCCGCAGCCGCCGGCCGGTCCCGGTGACGCGGCCGGTTCGCCGCGGCGGGCAACGCAGCGGCGCGGCCGGACCGGCTGTGTTGCCCGTGTCGAGGAATCACCCATAGCGCAGAGTGTGATTTTCGTCGCATGATGGGCGAATGACCTGCTGCGCCGCTGGAAGCGGTGGTGTTCGACGCGCGCAACCGCGGCGTGTCGTCTTGCTGACAGGCTGGCGCCGGCCGGGGTTTCTCTGACAGGGTGGGATCTTCGAGAGAGATCCATCCGATTTGGTTGTTTCGAGTGGCTCGTCCCGCTGCGCGGGCCGGCGACCGTAACCCACCCGGGGTGCCGGCCGTCAGCCCAGGGCGAGCTCGGCCATCCCCGACATCGTCCGAGAAGAGGAGTCCACCCACATGCCGAAAATCGGAGGTCGCGACGTCGCGATCTATGACATCGGGATCCTCGCCGCCGGTTTCGTCATGTTCATCCTGTCGTTCGTCCCGTGGTTCTCGGTCGAGTTCCGTTCGGAGTTCGTCGAGTCCAGCGACTCCGCGAACGGCTGGCAGCTCGGTTTCTGGTCGTCCGCCGCCATCTCGCTGGTCCTCGGCGTCACCGTGTCGACCGCCTTCCAGGTGCTCGGCCGGACGAAGGTGTCCTCGGTCGGGCCGGTCCCGGGCGAGCTGCCGCCGGTCGTGGCTGGCGCGCTGGCCGTGCTGTTCATCCTGATCCGCTGGGTCGACCTGCCGGAGGGTGGCGCTGGGGTGGACACCGGTGCCGGCGTCGGGCTCTACCTCGGCCTGATCGCCGCGCTCGCGCTGACCGCGTTCACGGTGCTGCGGCTGCTGCAGACCGGTGGCGGCGCCCGTCCTCGGCCGGCGGCGGCTCCCGGCGGCTGGCCGCAGGGCCCGCAGCAGCCGGGTGGCTGGCCGCCGCCGCAGGCGCCGCAGACCCCGCAGCCCGGTGGCTGGCCGCAGACCGGCCCGGCGCAGCCCGGTGGCTGGCCCCAGGCCCAGCAGCCGCCGCAGACCCCGCAGCCACCGCAGGCGCCGCAGACCCCGCAGCCGGGTGCCTGGCCGCAGACCGGCCCGGCGCAGCCCGGTGGCTGGCCGCAGAGCCAGCAGCCGGGTGGCTGGGGGCAGCCGCCGCGCTGACACCCGGCCCACCTCGCGGCCCTGCCGGCCGCGAGCCGGGCGCGTTCCCCGGCCCCCGCGCCGCCCCCGCCCCGGCCGCCCGGGGCCGCCGCGTTCGTGCCGCCCTGCCCGCGGTGGCGGGCGGCCGCTCAGCGGGCGGACGGCCACTCAGTCGAGGACGGTCGTGAGCGTGCCCTGCTGGTCGATCCGCAGGATGGCGGGGTCGGCGGCGCCGTCCGCGATGTAGGCGATCCCGTCGCTGGTCACCGCGACCTTGCTCGGCCCGAACAGCCGCGTCAGGGTGGCCTGCGTGCCGTCGGCGGCCCGCGCGCCCTGTTGCCCGTCGCCCGCGAACGGCGTGATGTTCCCCGCGCCGTCGACCCGGCGGACCCGTGCCCTGTACTCCTCGACGAGGTAGAGGTTGCCCGCGTCGTCCACGGCGATCCGGGACGCGCCGCGCAGGTCCAGCCCGGACAGGTCGAGGTCGGCGGCGGTCGCCGGGCCGCCGTCGCCGGAGCTTCCCTGCTGTCCCGTGCCGGCGACCGTGCGCACGGTGCCATCCGGCTCGCGGACCACGATCCGGTGGAAGTCCACGTCCGTGGCGTACAGCCGACCGTCGTCGACCGCGATGTCGCCCAGGCTGCCCTCGGTGAGCAGCGGCACGGGCAGGCCCGTGGCCGGGCCGGTGGGGCCGACATCCCCGGCGATCGGGCCGTCCGTGCCGGCGTGGGCGATCCGGGTCAGCTCCCCGGCCGGGTTGGCCTGGAAGCTGACCCGGTACACGTCCTGCGGCCCGGCGAGGTAGATGTCGCCGTCGCGGTCCACGGCCAGGTTCTCCGCGAGGGACCCGAGGTCGACGGCGTTCGCGGGCGCGGGCTCGGCGCCCAGCGTGCCGACGGAGATGGAGCCGCCGCCGACGACGGTGTCGATCCGCCCGGCGGAGTCGATCCGGCGGACCCGCCCGTTGTCGGCGTCGAGCACGTACACGTTGCCGGCGGCGTCCACCCCGACGTCGGCGGGGGAGCGCAGCCGCGCCCGCTGCGCCGGGCCACCGTCGCCGGAGAAGCCGGGAAGGCCGGTACCGGCGATGACCCGCAGGTCGCCGGTGGCCGGGTCCAGCCGCAGGACCCGGTCGTTGGTCGAGTCGGCCAGGTAGAGCGCCTGTGGGCCGGCGGCCCAGCCGTCGAAGTCCTTGAGGGTCACCGGGGTGGCGACGGCCTCGGTGGGCGGCGCCGCCGCGCTCGCGGAGGCTGCGGTGGCGGGCCCGGCGGTGGCGGGCCCGGCGCTGTCGCCGCCCTGCCCGCCGCCGCCGAGCAGAGCCACGGTGGCGCCGACGACGCCGGCCACGGCCACCGCGGCGACGCCGGCCGCCAGGTAGCCGCGCCGACGCCGACTGCGGCGCTGGGCCAGGGCGAACGGGTGCGCGTCCGGCCCGCTCCCGGTGGTGGGCCCGGACGGCTGGCTGTCCCCGCCCGCGGTGGCCGGGCGGCCCGTCAGGTGGCTCGGGGCCGCGTGGTCCGCCGGCGTGGTGACGCCGGTCGCCGGGTGGGCGGCTGGCGGGCTGGGCGGCGCCGGCTGGAGCGGCTGGAGCGGTCGGATCGGTGGCGTCGGCGGCGGGGTCACGGG
>JADGHD010000102.1 GCA_019689615.1 Frankia sp.
ACCTGTTCCTGACCGGCGGCGCCACCTTCCCCGGCGCCGGCGTCTGGGGCGCCTCGGGCCGCAACGCCGCCGCCACGGTCCTCGCGGCCCGCTGACGTTTGCCGGCTCTGGCGCCCCGCCGTCCACCGGCGCTGCCGGGCGGTGGCGAAGCGCCGCGCCTGGCCGCCGGCCGCGGTGCCGGGACGGCAGCGGCCCGCCGTCCGGGGAGCCCCGCGCTGGCATCCGCGGGCGGCCTCAGCGGCTCATGTACGTTCTCGGGGTCGCGCGCGAGCATGCGCTTCGCCTCGGCGCCGACGACGGCGTGCCCGGGTGCGCCGACGTAGACGACCGAGGGGGTGAGCTGCCCGCCGTCCTCGGCCTCGACCACCGTCTCCGTTCCGTCGTCTCCGCGGTGGATGACGCACGAGTACGTGGTGCCGAGATCGATGCCGATTCCGGTGCTCACGGATGTCATTGGCCTACGCGTCCCACGGCCACGGGATTGCGCCGGCCACCGCGCTCTGGACGTCCAGCAGCCCGCTCATCACCGGCCCGAGGAGCCGCCTGGCGTTGCCGTCGTCGATCCCCCACCACAGCACCAGGACCCCCGCCGAGAGCACGAGGAGAAGGTGCAGGACGGTCCACGCGCTGCGGAACATCCAGTAGACGACGGGGACGCCGTCCTTCATGCTGCTTCCTCCTCACGCGGGGACGGCCGTGGGCTGCGGCATGACGCTCAGGCGCCTGTCGGTGGACGTGAGCGCCCAGTCGAAGACCCGCGCCGGGTGCAGCACGTCGAGGCTGTCGCGACTGCCGAACGAGTCGACCGCGAAATAGGTGACGTTGCGGAAGTCCTGGTCGATCCGCCGAACGAACCCGTCGGCGCCGTTCGCTCTCAGCCAGCTTCTGATCGACTGGCTGTCGCCCGGGTCGAGGCTCCCACTGCCGGGCAGGGTCTGCAGGACGTCGACCTTCGTGACGACGACGGCGAGGAGCTTCGAATCCAGGCGCACGCCCTCGGCCCGCAACCGGTCGATGACGGCGGCGTACGCGTTCTCCTGGTCTCCAGCGGCGATGGGAACGACCCCGATCTTGTTCTCGACGCGGAGCAGTTCGGTCACCCTGGGCAGGGCGAGCGGGTCGAGGATGAACAGGAGGAGGTTGGCCGTGTCGACGTAGCCCAGGTCCCTGGCGCGCTCCCAGTCGGCGAACGACTCGCCGGCGGCGTCCATGAGCTGGAGCTCGAGCTGCCGGCCCGCCAGGGAGAGGAGCAACGGCACGCCCTCGGGCCGGTCCTGCCAGACAGTCGGAGCCATCCGCCGCCCCGAGGCGACGACGGCCTTCGCGTCCCGCAGGAACGCCTTGGCGACGGGGGAGACCGGCTCCAGCGAACCGGAGAGGAACCGGGCTCGCCGCTCGAGCGCGACGGCGCCGCTGGCGAGGAAGTGGGTCTTCCCGGCACCGGTCGCGCCGATCACCGGTATGGCGAGAACCCGGCGGGTGCCGCTGCCTTTCGGCACGTCCTGCAGGCAGAACGGGCAGACGGTGACCAGGTGGCGGGCGGCGGCGCCCACCGCGACCGGGATCGTGGTCCCACATCCGCACCGTCGGCGGACGATGCCGAACGGACCGGGTCTGACGTCGTGATGGACCGTCGGGCAGGTCGCGTTCGCGCACCGGTAGCTGGGGATGAAGGTCACGCGGTAGCACTTCGCGCAGCGCAGCGTCGCCTTCCGCCGCCGCCTGGTCAGGCTGTCGTACGCCCGGTACCCGAGAACCGAGAGCTGCTGGACGACGTACACCACGCCACTGAGCGCCGCCATGACTCCGTACCAGGTGAAGATCGAGATCCAGGCTCCGAGCGCGAACCCGGCGAGCGCGGGAAGCAGGAAAGGAGCCAGGGCCAGCGCTCTGTTCCGCTTGAACAGCCAGCGGAACGGCCGGCTGATGTCGAGCTTCGCCTGGGCGATGACGGCGTTCGCGTCCAGCCTCGCCTGGTGCGGGTTGTAGACGGGCCAGGCCCGGTCCCAGCCGAAGTTCTTCGCCGGCCCCCGCGGTGTCCTGCCGAGGATCTTGCCGGCCACGACGTCGTCGGGCGTGGCGATCCTTGGCTTCTCCTGCGCCCGGCCGCGCAGCACCCTGGGCGGAAGCACGACCCCGGTCAACATGCCTGCCGCGATTCCGAGGCCAAAGGTGACCACCCAGACCACCAGCACCAGCGCGAAGACCCGGGCCAGGATGGCCAGCGCGATCCAGGCCAGGCAGAAGATCGCGCACAGTGCGGCGACGGCAAGCGCCACGTATTGCATCTAGTTCTCCTTGCGTCGGCCGAACGGCCAGCGACGCTTGTGTCTCGTCGCGCGGGAGCCGTCGCGTTGGCGGAGATAGGCATCGAGGCCCTGCTGGCGAGTCCAGTCCAGCCGGGCGCGTTGGACGAGCGCTGGCTGGGACTCGATGATCTGGTCGAGGACGTCCTCGGCGGGCCCGGCTATCTCCTCGAACCGGTGACCGCGGGCGCCCAGCGCGTAGTCGATCGCGCGAAGGCCACGCTCGGTGCGGACGAGCCAGTCGAGGTAGGCGCGCACCGCCTCGGGTCCATGGGGACCGGCTGCCGCCAGCAGCCTGGCGACCGCCTCGTCGTTCGTCGACCGGAGCAGGATCCGGCCGATGTCCGTGAGCAAGAACGGCGCGAACGCCCTGACGGCGGGAAGAGCGCCGTCGAGCGGGACCGCGGGGCGTGTCCGGAGGTCGTTGCTGGCCTTCTCGATCGCGGCCCGTGCCTGCTCGAAGTCCTGGGAGAACCGGGCCAGCCAGGGGTCCTGGGCGGCGGCGAGGCAGCGGATGAGCGGCCCCCAGTCGCCCGTCGCTGGCGCGACCGCCTCGGTTGGGCCGGTGCCGCCTTGGCGCTCGATCAGCGACCGCAGATGCGCCGCAAGGTCCTCGGCCAGGCCGTGCCGACTGATCCAGCACGTCCAGAGGTCAGCGTGGGCCGGGAGCGTCGATCCGGCCAGCGCGACCCGCCAGGCCTCGGCAGGAAGCGCCCCGCCGCGAGCGAGGTGGTACTCCCGCGCACCGGGGGCGATCCGGCCGAGCTGCCCGGCCCGCACCCAGCCCAGCACGTCCGGCTCCGCGGGGAGCTGGGCCAGGAAGTCCCAGTCCCCACGCAGCAGGCTCGCCAACGCCTGCGCGTCGCCGGCCCGCAGGGCGTCCACCAGCTTGCGGCCGGTCGCCGACAGCACGGACTCGCCCGCGAGCCAGGTCTGCCACCTGCCGTGACCCAGCGCCGGGTCCCGCAGCCACAGCTCGGCCAGCGTGGCGACGGAGGCGGCCAGCCGGGCCTCGGGTACCGGCGCGCCGATGATCCGAGCCGTGGCGAACAGGTCGGGCAGGACGGGGAACGGGGCCTTGGCCAGCAGCTCGGACAGGAAGGCGCCGGCTGCCGCCCGGGCATCGGCCGACTGCCAGGTGATCGGCGGGCCGGGCTCGGCCAGCGCCTCCGCGAACCCCCGGACCGCCCCGGGGACCGCCGCCAGCGCTTCCATGGCCGGTACGACCAGCCCCGACGCGACCTCGTCGACACCGACGTCGTGCGCCCGCCGCACCGCGGTCCCGACCAGGCGGAACTCCTCCTCCGACGTCGGGGCAAAGGAGACCGCCGCCTCGCACAGCTCATCGGCGTAGAGCACCAGATCGTCCGTCAGCCCGGCGCGCGCCAGCTTCTCGACGGTGGCGACAGCCGTCCGCCACGCGGCGCGCCCCTCGCCGCCGTCCTCGCGCATCCCGACGACGCGTGCCGCCTCGTTCGCGAGCTGCGGGCCGAGCGCGGGCTCCCAGCGGCGTGCGATCGCGACGGCGTTCAACGCGTCGTCCACGTCGCGCTCGAGGAACCAGGACGCCCGGATGCCCGCGGCCGCACTGGGGCTGATCGCCGGGGTGGTGCGCCCGGCCAGATCGAACACGTTGGCGGCGCCGAAGTCGGCGACGCGGAACTGCGGGCTCACGCCGACGATCGGGGCGTTGACCCGCCGCGGATCGTCGACCAGCGCGCGGAACTGCAGCGCGCGGGCGTCCTCGGCATCGACGAACAGCGTCCCGAGCGCGATCCAGCGCATCACGACGTCGAGGTCGGGATGAAGGATCACCAGCTTCGTCGGATCCGCGCCCAGGGTCTGGTCGATCATCGTCAGGAACCGGGGCAGGACCTCGGCCGCCCACTCGTCGGCCAGCACGTACTCCCTGAGCGCTGTGGCCTCGAACTCGGGGCGGACCTCGAGCGGCGTTGCCCAGGGAATGATGCGGGAGCTGGGTGCCTTCTCCAGGCGCCAGTTGCGCGCGCCGAAGAGCTGGGCCGGCCGGTACGGGACGAAGTCGTCCAGATCGGACGTCACGATGACCTGCGTGAGCTGGTTGCCGGGACGTCCGCTGTTCGTCTTCCCGGTGGACCCGCCACGGGACAGGTAGGCCCGCCCGTCCGCCACGACGTAGGCACACGTCGAGGGGTGGCTGAGGTCATCGTGCTCCAGCGACCAGGACGGGACGACCCGGTGCAGCAGGCTTTCCCGAATCCGTTGCCGATCGGTGCCCGAGATTCCCGGCGACGCCGCCTGGAAGTTGAAGCCGTCGATACCGTCGATGGCCTCACTGGCGAGGACGTCGGTGTAGATCGCCACCTCGAAGGCCACGTCACGGTCCCGTCGTCGGAATGAAGCCACGGGTCGCCATCAGCCAGAGCAGCGGCTCGGCGACCCGGTGCGGAAGCAGTCCGCGGCTGTTGACCCGGCCGGAGGCGTAGTCGGGTTCGGCGCCGAGCGCCGACGCGCCGAACAACCGGAAGTTGGCGTAGTTGTTTTCCAGCTTCCGGATCAGCCGCGCCCCGCCCCACTTCTCGACCATGGCGCCGATGTGGTCATGGACCGTCCGCGACTCGGTCTCGTCGAAGAAGGGGCGGGTCGAGGACGGCCAGCGCAGTGGGTGATCAGGCGGGATCTCGTCGAAGAACGCGTCGATCTTCGAGATCATGACCGCCAGCGGCTCCTTGATCTTCTGGTTCCGCTTGACCCGCTTTGTTGTCCGCAGGACCAGGGTGATCGCATCCAGCACGGCTTCCGGCCCGGTGTCCGGGAGGCTGGCACCCTTCGCGGTCGCCCGCGCCCGGTTGGCCGGGAAACCAAAGGGGTCCAGGAGCAGGATTACCCCGGAGGTCGCTCCCAGATAGATCTGGCTGAGTGCCTTGTCCGGCGTGGCGAAGTCCTCACCAGCGTTGTCGTAGAAGGAGAAGACCACCGAGCGGGCGCGGGTAATGCCCATCCCGGTCTTGCGGTGGTACCGCCACGAGTAGACGGCCGGTGCCTTCTTCGACAACGTCGTGCCGCTGTTCTCCGCGGTCTGCGGCGGCAGGTGCCCGTCGGCCCTGAGCATCACGTCGTGGTGAATCCGCAGGTTGCGGGCCAGTTCCGAGCTGCCGCCCGGGGTGTCGATAACCGCGTTGAACCGATCGCCCACCGCGTTCTGCAGCTCGTGGTCCAGAACCGAGAGCATCACGGTCTTGCCCGACTGGCGGACGCCGACCAGACCGATGAGCGCGGAGTCCGGTCCGTACTCCGAGGGCAGCAGGGAGTGGCACTCCGGGCAGATGGGCGGCCCGGGGTCCGCGCCGCACTGTGGGCAGCGGGCCGCACCGATGGGGGTGATGACCGGCAGGTAGGGCTCGGAGTCGCCGAAGTGGGTCAGGCGCGCCGGGTCGGGCTTTCTCTTGCACTGGGGGCGACCGGCGGCGTGACGTCCGGAGCAGCGGCACGCCAGCCGGCGAGGATTGATCTCGGTATAGCAGTACGGGCACGGGGCGGTGGATGTGAACAGTCCCATGGTTATCCCCGCATCTGGGTGGTCGGCGGGTCCTCGAACCGCACGCCGCTGTCGGGCCCGGGGAAGAGCCGGATCCAGAACGGTGACGCGACCTTGCCGAGGTCGAGCGCGAACGTGGCCAGCGGATGCTGCGAGAAGTCGAGCGACCGACGGTCGACCACCGTGCCGTCGGCTGCGCTGATCGGCGGGAACTTCCCTTCCTTGAGCACGGTGAGCGCCTGGACCGTGCCCCGGAACTGCGTGCACTCCACGGTGACCGTGACCGAACCGCGGCCGCGGAACGACCGGCGCACCGCGAGCGAGTATCTGAGCCTGGCTGCCGCGCTACCGCCCACCGGGACGGCTACCGCCGGCGAGAGCCATTTCTGGGTGCCGGCGCTAACCACCGTGGCGATCGAGACGTCCCGCACCGCGTCCGCGTTGGTGAGCCGGACGCCGCCCGCCGCGTTGTAGTCGGCGCGAGACAGCAAGCTCACCTGCGGGATGCCGTCGACGGACCAGCGGACCTCCATCAGGTAGTCGCCCCGGGGCCACTCCCAGGAGATGCGGAGCTCGTCGCCCATCCGCTCGGCGGTCGGCGTCCGCGCCGTCGGGACGGTTCCGGCGATCTGGGGCCTTCCGGCCAGCCCGCCGTCGCCGTCCACGGTGACCGGCACCAGCAGGCACACCTCGGGCAGCGGGTCGAACTCCCGAGCGGTGACGCCGCCCGCTGCTCGCAGGGGACGAAGCGCCAGGCGCCGGCCGCGCTGAGCGGCCAGAGCGGCGAAGGACACGCGTGCCCCGGCGGTCACCCGCGCCGCGACCGGCAGCGCCCATAGCTCCACGCTGTATCCCATGACGGACGACCACGTCGTCCGGGAGCCGGCCTCGGTCGCCTCGATCCGGAGGTCGTCCACCGCGCGGATGGCGCCCCGCGGCGTGGCGTCGACCTCGACGGCCTCGGACTCGCCCCGCCTGTCGCCCGGCAGGAGATAGACGCACCTGGCGGAGAACCGGTACCTGGTGCCGGTGATCAGGCCGGTGACCGTCAGCTGGCCGGGAGTGGCTGGCCGGTGCACCAGCCGGGAGCCGTCCGCGGCTGTCTGGGTGACGACGACCTGTGCCGCCTCTGGCGGCGTCGACCACGACAGCGTGACGTCGGTGGCTCCCGCGGAGGCGCTCAGCTCGGCGGGTGCTGGCAGGACGATCGCGGCCGCGCTCGCCGGCTCGGAGAACAGCATGCCGTCCCGGGTGGCGAACACCGAGTACCGCAGCGGCGTGGCGACCGGTGGGCGCTGATCGCGGTAGCGGGTCGCGGTCAGGCGGGCGGCGAGGACCTGGCCGTCGGTGGGATTGACCGGCGCCGCTCCGGCCGTCCGCACGACCCAGTACTGGACCGACTCCTCGCCCGGGGCGGACCAGGCGAGGTCGAGCGCGCGCCCGTCCACCCGCGCGGACATGCTCGCGGGCGGCAGAGGCGGCAGTATCGCGAGGCGCTCGGCCAGGGTGTCGTCCTGCGTGTCGACGGCGAGGGCTGCATGCAGCGCCGTCGTCGCCGCCACGTAGTCGCGCCGTTTCACGGCCGACTCGTACTGGGCCAGGAAGCCCGCCTTCTTCTTCTCGGCGGCCGCCAGGCTGGCCGCGATGCGGGCGCGCTCCGCCGGGTCCTCGCCATCCTGGGCCGGGATGGCGTCGAACAGCCGCCTGGCCTCGCCGAGGGCACCGGCCGCCAGCCGTTCCGCGACATCGTTGAGCCCGAGCACCTGGGTCGACGCCGCCAGCTTGGCGACGAGGCGGGCCGCGTCCAGCTCCCGCACGCCGCGGCGGACTAGTTCGTCACGCACCGTCACCCGTGGC
Source organism: Frankia sp. (assembly GCA_019689615.1). Taxonomy (GTDB): domain Bacteria; phylum Actinomycetota; class Actinomycetes; order Frankiales; family Frankiaceae; genus Pseudofrankia. The sequence goes on from JADGHD010000102.1 coordinate 7,681, forward strand.
ATGCCGCGGCGAAGGAGTGCCTGGGTCGTGTCGGCGAGCAGGGCCAGCGTGAGCGCGTGCAGCTGCGCGGCTGACGGGTACGCGGTCAGCGCGGCGAGCGCGTTCTGCGCCGCCTGCCGCGCCTTCTCCTCGACCCGGGCCTCCTGCTGCTGCAGGCGGCGCTGCGCGGCCGTTATGTCCTTGGGCTCGATGCGCCGCGGCGGGCTGCCGAACGACAGCTCCTCGATGACGGCGACGGCGGACGGCTGCTCGGGACGCAGCACGACGTCGACGATCGTGCGGAACTCCGGGAACTCGGTCACCTTCCGCACCGGCGGCGGGATGGTGACCTTGGGGATCTCGAAGTCGGGATGGACCGTCACCCCATGTTTCTCCAGCGCTGCCGCCAGCTCGGCCGGGGGTATTCCCCGCAGACCGGCGCTCGCCGCCTGCTCGGCGACTAGGTCGGCGGTGACGACCTTCAGTGGGTACTCCTGGGCGATGGCCCGGGCGAAGTCGGCCAGCCGACCCTTCAGTGCCTGCCCCCGCGCGGCGGCGAGCCCGGCCCAGAACCTGGGATCGGAGACCGTCGCGCCACTCTTGCGCAGGAGCTCCAGGAGCCTCTTGAGCAGCTGGGCCGGCACTAGGTTCTTCTGCTTGTTGAAGAACATCTCGAGGCGCTCGAGATGCGCGGACAGCTCCTGGGCCGTCATCGACGGCTGGACGGCGAACAGCTCGGCCATGTCGAGCCGGGCCACGGCCGAGCTGCCGCCGGCGCCCTGCAGGTCACGGATGACCTGTTGAAGCTCCTCCAGCCGCGCCCTGTCCTTGGACAGGGGGACAAGAACTGTACGCCGGTACTGGCCGGTGTCGAAAGCCATCCGTCCTCGGAACCGTTCAGGAGCGCAGGCTGATCCCCGAGACGAGGCTCTTTGCGCGCTCGACATCCTCCTGCTTCATGACGGAGATCTGGGCTTCGACGTCGATGGACCTGCCGCCCGTCGGGTCGTACGCGGTCAGCCGGGCGAGACCCTCGGCGGTCACCTCGAGGGTGAGCTCGATCGGCGAACCCTCCGGGAGCGAGGGGATTGGCAGCCTGTTGTCCTCGAGCCGCGTGTTGTCAGCCGGGTCAGCCGACTCGACCTCGCCCTTCTGCTCATACAGGACGACGAGGACCGACGTCTGCCCGTCGGCGACCGTTCGTGCCAGAACTTTTTCTGAGCGGTTCGGGATCGGGTCGTTGGCGTGCATGATGAACGAGACATATGCCTCGTCGTGGTTCTCGGGCCGGACGAACTCGACACCGAGACCTCGCGACAGGACGTTTGTGAGCGTGAGCGATTTCGCCCCGCCGAGGTAGTACTTCTCCTGCGCGTTGGCGGCGACCTGCGGCTCGTCCCCGTCGGGGGAGATGACCTCGTCGACCGCGGCCTGCGCGTAGATGGCCGCGCCCTTGGCGACCGCCAGGTCGAACTGCGTCTTCGTCGGGTTCCAGCCGAGCTCCTCGCGCAGCGCCGCCTCGATCATTGGCATGTTCGACGACCCGCCGACCAGCAGGACGCGGTCCACGGTCAGGCCGGCCCGCTTGCGCTGGGCGGTGGCGACCACCCGGCGCGAGATGTCGATCGTCTGGGCCACCAGGTGGCGGGTCGCCTCCTCGAACTCGGCCCGGGTCACCGTGACCTGCTCGTCCCTGTCCCGGTAGCGGCAGCGGACGGTCGCCTTCTCCTTCCTGGTCAGCGACTTCTTGGTGTCCTCCGCCTGCCCCAGCAGTTCCGCCTCGAACTCCTCGTCGAGCCGCGGGTCGTCATCGCCGAGGCCGGCCTGCTCCGCGAACTTCCTCGTGATCAGATCGGCGAGCGCCTCGTCCCAGTCCGCGCCCCCGAGGGTCTTGTTGCCGTCGATCGCGACGACCTCGATCCGGCCGGACTCGGCCCGGATGACCGTGGTGTCGAAGGTCCCGCCGCCCAGGTCGTAGACGAGCAGGGTCTCGGGCTGCTCGCCGGTGATCCGAAGCGACAGCGCCGCCGCGACCGGCTCGGTGACGATGCCCACGACGTCGAGGCCCGCGATCTCGCCCGCCTGCCTGGTCGCCTCGCGCTCCTGGATGCCGAAGTAGGCCGGCACGGTGATGACGACCCGGCGGACCCCCTCGCCGGTCTCGTTGTTGGCGATCGCGACGAGCTCCTTGAGGATCAGCGCGGAAATGCTCTCCGGCGTGTGCGTCTGACCGCGGTATTCCAGCGGGTGCACGGTCCCCATGTGCCGCTTGATCAGTGCGCACGTGTTCTCCGGGTCCCGCAGGCGGCTCCGCTTCGCCTCCGCCCCGACGACGACGTTGCTGTCGCTCTCGAAGTACACGACGGAGGGCGTCGTCGGGCTGCTCTCGTTGTTGAGCAGCACCTCGGCCTGGCCGAGGTCGTTGATCCGGGCTATCACCGAGTAGGTCGTGCCGAGGTCGATGCCGTAGACGCTGTCAGTCACCGCTCGCTCCTTCGCCGCGCTCGTCTGCCGGGCCCGCGTCGTGCTCTGCGCTGGTCGCCTCCGCCGCGGCCGGCGGCTCGTACCGGTAGATGCTGACCTGCGCCGGCAGGAGGACCCGCTCGGCGTCCGCGTAGGTGAAGCCCTGCCGCAGCACCCGCGCAATGAGCCCGTCCATTGCCGGGTCGTTCGTGGGAACGACCCTCGTGGCGTGATGACGCTTCGGATCGAATCTGACGGACGGCGCGGCCTCGACCGACTCGATGTCGAGGAGGCCGAGCGCCTCCTCGATGGCCCGCGCGAAGTAGCTGAGGTCGTTCTCCGCCTTCTCCCCGCGTTCGCGTGCCTGCTCCGCCGCCGCCACGGCCGCCGCGTGCAGTGTGGCGATCCGCTGGATGAGCGGCCGCAGCAGCGTCTGCACCTGGTCGCCCTGCAGCTTCTCGATGCGGCTCTGCATCTGCTGGACGATGTGCTCGTAGCTCTGGGCGCGCGTGTGGAAGGCCGCAGCCTGGCGTTCGACCCTGCGCAGGGCCTCCACTAGCTCGGCGGTCACCGGGAACGCCGCGGCCGGCGCCTGTTCCGTGCCGTCGCCCTGCCCTGCGCCGGCGCCCTGCTCCGACGTGGAGAGATCCGCCAGCGGAAATCCATCGGGACCGGTGCTCGGGCCGTGCTCGGTCGACGGGGTGTCCGGTTGCCGCGCGAAGGGCTGCGGACTGGTCGCCGAATCGACGGGATCGGTGTCCGGATCAGCGCCTGGCGTGCCGGCGGCGTCGGGTGCGGATCCGCCCATGGGAATCCTCCAAGCTCGCTGGGACACGGCTCGCCCTGGGTGGCGACGTCGCGGCCCAGCTCGCCGTGCCGGCCCGCCAGGACCAGCCTGAACGCCCCCGGCCCAGCCGGTCGCCCAGCTTGTAGCCCGGAAGCGCCTCCGCGAGCTGGCCCTGCTGCTCGAACACGAGATGGCCACATGCCAAAATCGGTGGCTGCAAAGCACGCGCCATCCCGAATCCCCCCGAACGGGCCGTTACGCGACGCTGAGTGTAGCGGCGCGAGCGTTGCGGGTGTCAGGCTGGCGGGAGCTTGCCGGGGTTGAGCAGGCCGTCGGGGTCGAAGCGGCGGGCGGCCTCGCGGATCTGGTCCACGCGGTTG
>JADGHD010000103.1 GCA_019689615.1 Frankia sp.
GCCGCGGCCAGGTGTGTGGCCGCGGCCGGCGTGGTTGGTTGGTCCGGCCGGGCCGGTCACCCGCGTGGCCGGCCCGGCTGACGGCTCAGCCCTCGGGCGTGGTCGGGACGGTGATCTCGCCCGAGATGATCTTTTCCTGGTACTCGTCCGCCGTGGCGGTGTACGGCTCGACGATGCTGTTCGACGTGGAGTAGCCCACGCCGCCGGCCTCGAGGTCGTAGACCTTCGCGCCGGTCAGCGGCGAGCCGTCGATGAACGACTTGATGAAGTCGTAGACCGCGACGTCGACCTCCTTGAGCATCGACGTGAGGATGACCGGCTGGACATCCGGCGACGCGCCAAGGTACTGGTCCGCGTCGACGCCGATGGCGAGCTTGCCGGCCGCCTGCGCCGCGGTGAACACGCCGCCGCCGGAGCCGCCCGCCGCGTGGTACACGACGTCGGCGCCGCTGTCGAACATGCCGGCGGCCGCGGTCTGGCCCTTGGCCGGGTCGTTGAAGCCGGTGAAGTCCGGCGGCTGGGTCAGGTAGGTCACCTGGATCTGGATGTCCGGCTTGACGGCCTTCGCGCCCGCCTCGAAGCCGGCCTGGAACTTCTGGATCAGCGGGGTGTCGACGCCGCCGACGAAGCCGATGTTGTTCGCCTGCGACGCCTGGGCCGCGATCGCGCCGACCAGGAAGGAGCCCTGCTCCTCGGCGAAGGTCAGGCTGGCCACGTTCGGCACGTCGACGAGCGTGGCGTCGTCGATGATGGCGAAGTTGACGTCCGGGTACTCGGGGGCCACCGCGCCGAGAGCCGTGGCGTAGGCGAAGCCGACCGCGATGATCGGGTTGTTGCCCGCGTCGGCGAGCTGGCGCAGCCGCTCCTCCTTCTGGGCGTCGGTCTCGTTCTCCGCGGCCTCGAGCTCGGTTACCTCGACGCCGAAGTCCGTGACCGCCTTGTCGAGCCCTTCCGCGGCCGAGTCGTTGAAGGACTTGTCACCGCGGCCGCCGATGTCGTAGGCCAGACCCACCTTGACCGTGGCGGCGGAAGAGGAGCCGCCCCCGCTGGGCGCCGGGGTCTCCTCGTCGTCGCCACCGCATGCCGCGAGCGCGAGCACCACGGCGCTCGCGGCGGCTACGAGCCCCGTCATCCCTCGGAAGTGGCCGAATCTCCGCACACGCCTGTTTGCGCGCAAGGAACCTGTCTCCCCTCCGTTTGCCCCGGGCACTGCACCCGTCGGCATTGCCGGCGTCACCCTCGCCGGGGAGGGCGGATGCTCCTTATTCCCCCCGGTTTGGGCGTAGCCGTTCGGATTCTAGAAGTGGGACGTTTCACCCGCCAGACACGTTCACGTTTCAAGGTCCCGAGCGTTTGTAACGCTTGTGTAACCCTGCCCGCAAGTGCTACTGGACGATCCGTTGGCTCCCGCTCCGCGGCGTTCGCCCTCCGGTGCCGGTCTCCGCGGGCCCCTGACCTGGCAGGAACGAGCCGGGTGCTCGGGCGCGGCCGGCGCGTCGGCGCCGTTTCCGACGGGGGCAACTGGCGCGGGAACGTGCGCAGTAGCGGCGCGGGCCGCGCCTGCGCCGCCTGTGCGGGTGGGTTGTGTCCGCTCACCCGCTCCCGGCTTCGGCGGGCCTGAAGAGGTTCGTTTGCGGTAGCACTGGGGGAGTGCAGCCTCTACCGGTCGTCATCGTCCACCGTGACCAGCCCGAGCGCCTCGTCGACACCATCGAGGCGTTCCGGGCGCAGGACGTGCCCGTCACGATCACCGTCGTCGACAACGGGTCGGCGGTGCTGCCGCCGGTTGAGGAACCCGACGTCACGGTCGTCCGCACTGGGCGCAATCTGGGGTTCGGCCCGGCCGCCAACGTCGGCTACCGGCGCTTTCTCGCCGATCCCGCCGCCGGGGACTGGGTGGTGCTGGCTCCGCACGACGTGCTGCCCGAGCCGAGCTGCCTGAGCCGGATGCTGCGGGTGCTGGCCGAGCAGCCCCGCGCCGGGCTGGCCTGCGCCGACGTCGGCGACGGCGCGACGCCGGTGGTCGACCCGTACTTCGGCGGGATCCTCGTGCCGGCGCGCGTCGACGCTGGCTGGGAGCCCGTCGGCCACCCGCACGGCACGCTGATGCTCGCCCGGCGGGCCTGCCTCGCCGAGGTGGGGATCTTCGACGAGCGGTACTTCGCGTACTGCGAGGAGGCGGACCTGGCGCTGCGGGCCCGCGCCGCCGGCTGGGAGTCCGGGCTCGTGCGGGGCGCGATGGTGAAGAACGCCCACGTGGGCTCGGCCTCGGCCGCCATCGACTACCTGCAGCTGCGCAACACCCTGCTGCTCGTGCGCGAGCACTCCGGCCGCTACCACGCCTTCATCCGGTTCTGCGTGGCGCTGCTGCAGCTGGTGACCGGGCTGGTCCGCCCGGCCCGCCGCGGCCCGTACTGGAACGTCGAGGGACGGCTGCGCGGGATGCTCGATTTCCTGCGCGGCCGGTACGGCCCGCCCCCCGCGCACCTGTTCGACCAGCGCTGACGGCCCCGGGGCTCGGGTTCGCGGGCGGCCAGCCAGAAGGGCGGCGATCGGTACGGATCGCTCAAGGCGCAGGTACCCGCCGGTGCGCGCTCGGGTGGCGGTTCCCGCCGGTGCGGGCTGTCTCGACGCGCGCCACGCCGCCGAGGCCGGCCTCGGCGGCGTGGCGGCGTGGCGGCGTGGCGCGGGTGCTGACGCTGGTACCAGGGCGAGGGGCGGGATCAGCGTCGGCCGAAGTCCTGCGTCCAGTAGTAGCGGTACGAGCCGCCCTCGGCGTAGCCGACGCCGATGTGCGTGTAGGCGCAGTTGAGGATGTTGGCGCGGTGTCCGGAGCTGCCCATCCACTGGTCCATGGTCCCGGCGGCCGTCGACGAGCCGGCGGCGATGTTCTCGGCGGCGGCGGTGAACGCGAAGCCGGCGGCCCGGATCCGGTCGCCCATCGTGCGGCCGTCCAGGCTGGTGTGGCTGAAGTAGTTGTTCCGCGCCATGTCCGCCGAGTGCCCCTGCGCCGCGGCGGTGAGGGCGGGGTCGACGGTGAGCGGGCCGCACCCCACCTTGGCCCGCTCGATGTTGGTGAGCCGGACGATCTCGTCGGTCTTCGACGTCGCCCCGGCCGGCGGTGGGGTGGGAGCCGCTGGCGCGGTGGTGGCCGGCCTGGTGGTCGCCGGGGCAGTCGGGGCGGTTGTGGCCGGTTTGGTCGCGGCTGGCGTGGTCGGCCGCGGGCCACCGCCGGCCGGGGGCGAAACCGAGCCGGGCTGGCAGGCCGAGAGGATCACGGCAATGCCGATGGCAGCGAGGCTGCCGGAAACGGTCCTGGGAACAGAACCCACGACGACTCCTCGGGCAATCCCCCCCGCGGAATGGTCGGCGCAACCATAGCAAGGGGGACAAACCCGGACGAGACCAGGCGCGCCCGCCAGCCTGGCGTTGGCTGTCCGATGCTCTCACGTTGAGGTGGGGGGCGCACCGGCCGCCTGGTTGGCGGTCCGCGGGTCCGCACCGTCGGGCGGCCGGGAGGGCGTCGGCCGGCCGCCCGGGCGGATGGGGTCGTCAGGCCGGCTGGGGCGTGGCCAGCGCCTTGGCGTTGTCGTAGAGGACCTTGCGGCGCTCCTGCGGGGTGAGCGCCTTGGTCTCGGGGACGTAGTCGAGCGGCCGGGGGAGGCCCTCGATGTGCGGCCAGTCGGAGCCGAAGATGACGCGGTCGGCGCCGACCCACTCGACGACCGAGGCGAGGTCGTCCTCCCAGAACGGGTTGATCCAGACGTGCCGGCGGAACGTCTCGACCGGGTCCTCCTTGAACCAGCCTGGCATCTTCTTGGCCTGGGAACGGGCCTTGCGGAACAGGTCGGGCAGGAACTCCGCGCCGTTCTCGACCGAGGCGACCCGCAGGTTCGGGTACCGGATGAGGTGGTTGCTGAGCAGGAGCGACAGCAGGTAGTCGTGGACAGCCCGCTCGATGTCGAAGCTCTTGATGGTGGGGCCGAAGCTGGCGCCGGAGAAGCTGAAGCTGCTGGTGTCCGGGGCGTACCCGTCGTGGGTGACCCCGCTGTCACCGGCATGGACGATCAGCGCAAGGCCGGCCTCGTTGAGCCGGGACCAGAACGGGTCGAACATCGGGTCGAACGGGCTGCGCTGGCCGAAGACGGTCGTCGGCGCGCCGGCCCGCATGATGATCATCCGCGCGCCGTTGTCGATCGCCCATTCGAGCTCTTCGACCGCCCAGTCGGCGTCGGCGAGCGTCAGGTAGGGCGCGGTCAGAATCCGGCCCTGGTAGTCGAACGTCCAGTCCTCGGCGAGCCAGCGGTTGAAGGCCCGGAACGTCTTGCAGACCGCGACCGGGTCGTGCCGCAGCGGCTCCTCGTAGATCATCCCCAGGGTCGGGAACAGGAAGCAGCCTTCTAATCCGTGCTCGTCGAGCACCCGCACCCGGGCGGCCGGGTCGCGGTACTCGGGCCGGATCGGCTCGGCGTCCCGGATGACGTCGAGCGGGTTGATCTTGTCGGGATTGCCGCGGAAGTACGACGCCAGGCAGCCGGGCTTGGAGACCGGGTCGAAGGTCGCGTTGGCCACGGCCCGGCTCACGCGCCCGCCGAGAACGTGATACTTCCTGCCGTTGATCGTGGCCCACTGCACGCAGCGCGGCCCGTCGCGCGGGTCGAGGTGCCGCGTAAACGCGTCCTCGGCCTCGTAGTAATGGTTGTCCGCGTCCCACACCTGGTGCCCAAGGTCGTCCACGCCTGGATGGTAAAGCGAAACCTCGTTCTAGTCAGCCGATCGCGGCACCGCTGCCAGGCCTCCGCGAGCCCGGAATGCGGCCCGCGCCGGCGGGCGCCGCGGGCCCGGCTGGAAGCGGGCCTGCTCGGGCAGGTCGACGTCCGGGGGTGGCCAGCGGGCTGCGGCCACCTCCTGGGGCGCGTCGGTCGCCCGGTCGGCCCCTGGCTCGTCGGGCTGTTCGACGGCCAGGCGCGGGAGGGGCCGTCCGGAGCCGCGCCGACGCCCGGGCGCCGGGATGCGCAGCCCAGACCGGAACGGTGACGCCGGCTCGAGCCGAACGGGTCTGCGGTGCCGCCCGCTCCGCCTCCCGGGCCATCGACGGGAAGGGTGCGCCATCGACGGGAAGAGTGCGCCATCGACGGGAAGATGAGAGCAAAAAGTGCGCGATTTCGCCACGGTCGATGGCTGGACGGGGCAGAGTCGACACGGAGGTTTCGAGACGTTTGTTCCGAGATTTTGGAGTCGTTGTGGCTATCGGGTGCCGACGCGGGCTCGTGGTTGCGGGGGTGGTGACGGCGCTCGCCGTCGGCCTTGCCGGGTGTGGCCTCGACGAAATGAGTCCCGAGCTGCGCCAACCGCCACCCAGCGGACCGACGGACGCGTCGAGTTCACCGTCGCCGACCACGAAGGCACCGCCGTCGCTGCGCCCGCCGCAGCCGGTATCGGCCGCGGTCTACCAGCAGGCGCTGACCGACCTCGACAGCGCGCTCGCGCTCGGGTTCTTCGCGCTTGGCGCGGCACTGGCCCCGGCGGACGTCGAGTCGGCCGCGGACGGGCTCGCGGGGGAACTGGACCTGCAGGCGACCAAGCTGGGGCGCATTACGCCGCCCACCGCGGTGGCTACCGCGCACGAGGACCTGACGACCGCACTCGGCGCGCTGGCGGACGACCTGGAGACGCTCGCCGGCGACGCCGCCGACTGGGCCGTCTGCACCGGCGGTACCGGGCTGCCCCGGGCCTCCAGCGGGAACGGCGCGCACCTGTTCCGGCTGGCCGCCGGGGCGCTCGCGACTGCCGATCCGGCGCACCCGTACGCGGTGGGCACGTTCCTGCCAGCCGGCTCGCCCGACCCTGGCCGCCGCCCGGGCAACGGCAGCCTTCCGGGCGGCCAGCGGGGCGGGTACGGCGAGCTCACCGTCATCCACGCCAGTGGGTCGACCGACGCCGTGGTCAAGCTGATGGCCAACGGCCAGGTGACCCGCAGCGTCTACGTGCAGGCCGGGACGTCGACCACGGTCGACGGGATCCCCAACGGCACCTACGAGGTCTTCTTCACGACCGGCAACGACTGGGACGATGTCAACCAGCGGTTCACCCGCGACTGCTCCTTCGAGAAGTTCGAGGACCCGGTGGAGTTCACCACCAGGGACCTTGGGAGCTCGATCGAGTACACCACCTGGGAGCTGACCCTCTACGCGGTCGAGGGCGGCAACGCCCCGACGACCGCCGTCGACCCGGGGGCCTTCCCGGTCGGCTGACCGCGGCGCGCGTACCCGGGGCCTGGATTCAGCACGCGGCTTCCTCCCGGATGCGGCACGCGATCCCGGGGGCGTCGCGCCGGGGTGCCCAGGCGGTCTGGGTAACCGTCCGGCTCCGCAGTCCGGCCACTTCCCGCGTCCCGGCGGCTTTCTCTGGCGGAGTGTCATTACCAAGGGGATGCTGCTGCCGCGACGCCGCGCCGGCTATGCCATCATGCAGCCCGCATGAGGGAATTGTCGCGATCGCCTGGCGTGCGGCGTCGTCTGGCATTCGTCCTGGCGGGCCTGCTCGTCGTCGGCGCCGCCGGGTGCGGGTTCGGTGGGGGCGGCCGGTCGGAGTCGTCCGCGCCGGTGACGAGCGCGCCGGCTGCCGGCCCGTCCGGGCCGCCGCTGGCGCCGGAGGACTACCAGGCGGCGCTCACCGCGGTCGACACCGCGCTCGGCCCCGGCTTCGTCGGCCTCGGCGGGACGCTGCAGCCCGCCGACGTGCTGTCGGCGGCGGACGCCATCGCGTTGAACATCGCCACCCAGGCGGAAACGCTGAAGGAGATCAACCCGCCGGTCGCGGCCGCGGCGGCGCACAACAACCTCGTCACCGCACTCGACCAGCTCGCCGACGACCTGCTGGTGGTCTCCGGCGCGGCCGCCCGCAAGGAGGTCTGCACCGGCGCGAGCGGTCTGCCGCGGGCCGTCAACGGGGCGGGCGCGGCGGCGGTGCGGGCCGCGGCCCAGGCGCTGGCGACCGCCGATCCCGCGCACCCGTACACGGTCGGCTCGTTCCTGCCCGGGGAGACGCCCCTGCAGAACCGCCGGCTGGCCACCGGCAACATCCACGGCGGCGTCACGAGCGGGCACGGCTGGCTGACCTTCACCACCACCGACCCCAACCGGGACACCATGGTCCGGATGGTCAGCGGTGGCCGGGTAATCCGCAGCATCTACATCCAGGGCGGCGAGACCGCCTCCGTCGACAAGCTGCCCGACGGTGCGCTCGAGGTCTACTACACGACCGGCAACGACTGGGATGAGGTCAACCAGCGCTTCACCCGCGACTGCGAGTTCAAGAAGTTCGACGCACCGCTGGAATACCGCACCCGCGACCTCGGCTCGTCGCTCGAGTACACGATCTTCGAGCTGATCGTCTACGGAATGGGCGACACCAGCGTCGCCTCCAGCATCGTCCCGCCAGACGCCTTCCCCACCGGCTGATTCCCGATGGAGGCTGACACCAGCCCGCGCCCGCCCACTCTGCCCCGCCTACTTCCCGCCGCGGAAGTTGAAGCGCCTGGTGCGCTCCAGGAACTCGGGGGAGTTCATCAGCCCGCTCACGATGAGCCGGTCCATGTGCCGCTGCGCGGTGCGGTCGGACACGTCGGCGTACATGTCCACGGCGAGCTTGGCGACGCCCAGCACCTCCGCCGGGATCGAGATCAGCTCCCGGCAGAACCTGTAGACCTCGTCGAGGAAGGTCTCCGCCGGGAAGACGTCGTGCACCAGCCCGATCTGCCTGGCCTGCTCGGCGCCGACCCGCTTGCCGGCCATGGCCAGCCACTTGCCCCACGCCGGGCCGACGAGCCGCGTCAGCCGGCTGGTGCCGCCGCTGCCCGCGATGATCCCGAGGTGCACCTCGGGTACGCCGAACTCGGCCTGTGGGGTGGCGAACCGGAAGTCGCAGGACGCCGCCATCTCCAGCCCGCCGCCCAGGCAGATGCCCTGGGCCGCGACGATGACCGGCTTCTCGATGTTCTCGAACTCGTCGTAGAGCAGGTGATGGCTGCGGTAGTTGCGGCGGAAGTTCCAGCCGGGGTGCAGGTGCTCGGTCTGCGGGTTGCCGGGCCGGTTGCCGACCGGCTGGGACAGGTCGATCCCGGCCGTGAAGTACGGCCCGACGCCCGTGATCACCAGGACACGCAGGTCGTCGCGGTCGGCGAGGAGCGTGGCGGCCTGCCAGAGCAGCTCGGTCATGGGTGGACCGATCAGGTTGCGCTTCTTCTGCCGGTCGATGACCGCGGTGAGGATCCCGTCGTGCTCGGTCAGCCGGCCGTGCTCGTCGCCGTCCGCCCCGGTCGCCACCGCGATCGTCCTGGGCGCGCTCTCCGGTGTGCTGCTCTCCTGGTTGCTCGTCACGGGCAGTTCGTAACGTGCCACGCGCTGACGGCTCAAGCGGTAGGGGTCGACGCCACCGCCCGCCGGCCGTCCGCTCGGCGGACGGTCGCGGCGAGCAGGCCGGCTGGCCGGCGACGCCCGTCGCGACCGGGGCTGCACGGCCGCTTCGCCCGGATGTGCACTGATTGCGCCTGTGACGGGCCGAACAGTACCGTGCCCAGTGCTGCCATCAGCCAACGGAGGAGCGCCCGTGCCGAAGGCGATTGTCATCTTCACCGAGAAGATTCACGACCCGGAGGGCATGGCCGCCTACTCCGCGGCCGCCGGCAAGACCCTCGGCGACGGCCAGGTCACGGTGCTGGCCGTCGACCAGAACGCCCAGGTGCTCGAGGGCGAGTGGCACGGCAACCAGACCGTGGTCCTGCAGTTCGACTCGGTCGAGGCGGCGCGCGCCTGGTACGACTCGCCGGCCTACCAGGAGGCGAAGAAGCTCCGTCAGGCCGCCGCGGAGACCAACGCGGTCATCATCACCGGCTTCTGAGCCACACCCCGGTCCGCCAGCCCGCCGCCGTCGATCAGCCGGCGGAGGGCTGTGCGGCGGTGCGGGGGGCCGCCTGGCGCGACTGCGCCCGGCGGCGGCCGGTGTGCGGGTCGAGGCGGCGGAGCAGGAGCGCGGTGGCGATCACGCAGAGCACGCCGACCGCGACGATGCCGGCGAGGTCCGTCAGGTAGGCGGACGCGGTGTGCGCCCACAGCGGGTCGGGGACGCTGCCCGGGTTCAGCCGCGGGTCACCGATCTTCTGGATGTCGTCCAGGTCGCTGACCGAGGCCGCCGCGGCGTAGCCCCAGCGCGCCGGGGACAGGTAGGAGATCTGCTCCAGCACCGGCCGCCCGATCACCTTCAGCAGCGCGCCGGTGAACGCCAGCTGCGACATCGCCGCCAGGACCAGCAGCGGCATCGTTTTGTCGGCGTTGTCGACCAGCGCCGAGATGACCAGGCCCATCATCGCCGAAGTGACCGCGATGGCGGCGACCACGGCCATGAGCTCCAGCAGCGGGTAATCCGACACGACGCCGTCGTTCGGGGCCCGTCCGGCGAGCCCGACCGCGGTGAGCACGGCCGCCTGCAGCGCGGTCACCACGGTCAGCACGATGACCTTCGAACCCAGGTACGCCGTCGTCGACAGGCCGATCGCTCGTTCCCGGCGGTAGATCTCGCGTTCCTTGACGATCTCCCGGACGGAGTTGGACGTGCCCAGGAAGCACGCGTTGAGGACGAGGATGACGAGCAGCAGCGTCGCTTCCCGGTTGGGCTGGCCCATCGCCCCTTCGCCCAGCCCGAACGGCGCTTCGACCAGCCGGGGGACCAGCCCGAGGATGAACGGGTAGGCGATCAGCAGCTTGAGGTAGTTCGAGTCGGACGCGATGACCCGCAGGTAGCGCCGGCACAGCGTGAGCAGCTGGGAGAACACGGACTGCTGGCGGATGCTCGGCAGCGGCGCCGGCTCGGGCCGGGCCACCGGCACCATCGCCGACCCCTGGATGAAGAAGCCCGACGACCGGTACCGCCGCGCCAGCCGGGCCGCGCCGTCGCCGCTCTTGAGTAGCTGGAACGCGTCCGCCCAGTCCGCCGCACCGAAGAAGGACAGCGCGTGCTGCGGCGGGCCGAAGTAGGCGACGTGCCCTCCCTTGGCGAGGACGAGCAGGTAGTCGCACAGTTCCAGGTGGGCGACGCTGTGGGTGACCACGATGACCGTCCGGCCGCCGTCGGCCAGCCGGCGCAGCGACTGCATGACCTCCTTGTCCAGGCCCGGGTCGAGGCCGGAGGTCGGCTCGTCGAGGAACAGCAGCGTCGGCTGGGTGAGCAGCTCCAGGGCGACGCTGGTGCGCTTGCGCTGCCCGCCGGACAGCTTCGACACCCGCCGGTCGGCCAGGTCCTGTCCCTGGCCACCGCCTGGGCCACCCGTGCCGTTCGGCGCGCCGCCGGCCGCCGGTCCCGGCCAGCCGTCCGCATCCTGGCCCTGGCCGCCGGTCAGGCCGAGCTCGACGAGGACCTCGTCGATGCGCGCCCGCCGCTCCTCGGCCGTCGTGTCCGTCGGGAAGCGCAGCTTCGCGCCGTACTCCAGGGCCTGGCGGACGGTGAGCGTGGTGTGCAGGATGTCCTCCTGCGGCACGTAGCCGATGCGCCGGCGCAGCTCGTCGTACTCGGCGTAGAGGTCGCGCCCGGCGTAGCGGACGGTGCCGGTGTCGGCCGGCCGGAAGCCGGTCAGCGCGTTGAGCAGCGTGGACTTGCCGGCGCCGCTCGGCCCGATGACCGCGAGCAGCGAGCGGCCGGGCAGCCGGAACGTGACGTCGTGCAGCAGCCTGGTCTCGCCGACGTCCACGCACAGCCCGTCGACCTCGAACGACACGTCCCCGGCGTCGAGGTACTCGACGAGCTCGGCCTGGCCGACGTGGAACAGGTGGTGCCCGATCGCGATCACGTCACCCGGCGTGACCAGCCGGCGCTCGACCCGCAGCCCGTTGACGAACGTGCCGTTGGCCGACCCGAGGTCGACGATCTCGATCCCGCTGCGGCCGACGAACAGCTCGGCGTGCTCCCGGGAGGCGAGCAGGTCACCGAGCACGATGTCGTTGGTCCGCGCCCGGCCGATCGTGGCCCGCCCGGCGCGGAGCGGGTGCCGGCGGCCCTGGCCGCGCTCCGCCTCCGCGCGCCGCGCCGCCGCCTCCTGCCCCGGCGGCAGCATCGGCCCGGTCAGCCGGGGACCCAGCCCCGGGCGCAGTGTCCTGATCTCGTCGTGGTGCGCGGCGTCGTCGACGTCGTCCGCCGGTCCCGGCACCGCGGCCGGCGCTGCCCCCGCCCGCGCGGCCGTGGGGGCCGTCGATGTCGGGGGTGCGGCCGGGGCTGACAC
>JADGHD010000104.1 GCA_019689615.1 Frankia sp.
GCCTTCAAACCAGCGAAGAGTCCTGACCCAACCAGCCGCCGCCGGTATGGGCGAACGAAGCGGCGCCGCTGGCCGGTAACGATAGGACCGATAAGGATAGGAAGGACTGAGACTTGCGGCGTGCAGCAGGTGTCGGGCAAACTCGAAGACGAGCGGCTCGTCGAACCGGCGCGCGGCCGAGAGAGCCAAGGTCGACTTCGTGAGAAGCTCGCGCGTCCCCGAGGTGCTTCCCAGTCCCCGCTGCAGCTTCAGCTCCATCCCCTCGCGCTCGAATATCCGACGACGCTTCTTTTCCGGGTAGTGGAACAGACCCTCGTACTGAACGGCACTCCGGTCGAGTTCGAGCACGTACTCGAAGCGAACGTCACGGATCAGGAACTCGACGCGGAACTCGGATGTTCTTCCGGGCCCGTCACCGAAGGCGAACGGCTCGACAGGAATGTACCGATCCCAGAATCGCAGCGAATCTCGTACGGCGTCCCGGAGCCACGCGAACGCCAGGAACACGTTCGACTTCCCCGAGGCGTTGGGGCCGAAGACCGCCGCTACGGGCAGGAGGCTCTCTCCCAGCTTGTCCGCCGTGCGGGCCTCCTGACGGTCACGATCGACCGCGACCATGGTGAGCTCGACCCGGTCGAGTATGGACCGATAGTTCGACACCTCGAAACGAATCAGCATCACTCACCCAGCCTGGCCAGCTCCACCCGCGACAGGCCCGTAGATCTCGCGGGTTTGTGGATCTCGTCGTCCGTGGGTCTTGTCGATTCGCTCCGTCGGTGCGATCGGAGGGTCATGCTAGCCCACGCGGCCCGGCAGCGAAGGGCTTTGCCGCAGCAGGCCGCCATGCTCATCCAACAAGCCGCGTCCACGTCCGGCGGCAGCCACTCGTCGACGGCAAGTTGGCGGTTGCACGGGTTGCGGACAAAGTGGGTGACGTTTTCCCTCTCTGCCTGGCTGCCCTCAGCTCTGCGGCGCGGCGGCGGTTCTCCGACGAGTTGCCTCCCAGGTCGTCGTGGATTGGCATTGGGCGGCGGGATGGCCGTTTCTAGCTGACGATGTCCTTGCGGTGGAAGCGCCACCAGGCGAGGGCGAAGAACACCGCCGAATAAACCAGGACCGAGCCGGTCCCGCGCATCATGCCGTCCCACTGGACGGTGGGCGCGACCGCGTCGAGCCAGGCGTACTGGAAGTGGGTCGGCAGGAACTGCCGGTAGTCCCCGAGAGCCGTGATCGAGTCCAGGATGCCGGAGAGGATCACGACCAGGATGGCGCCGCCGACCGCGCCGAGCGGGGCGTCGGTGAGCACGCCGATCAGGAACGCCAACGACGCGACCAGCAGCGACTGCACGCTCGCGTACCCGACGACGATCAGAAGCCGGGTCAGCCCCTCGCCGGTCGTGAACGTTCCGCCCAGCGGGGACTGCCCGGGCGCCCAGCCGAAGAACATCCCGCCGACCAGCAGCGCCCACGCCGGAAGCAGGACGTTCACGCCGAGGCTCAGCGTCAGGGCGACGATCAGCTTCTGTCGCAGCAGCCGCCCGCGCGGCACCGGGATCACCAGCAGGTAGCGCAGCGACGACCAGCTCGCCTCGCTCGCCACCGTGTCCCCGCAGAACAGCGCGACCAGCACCAGCAACAGGAACGACGCCGAGGCGAACTCGGTGAACAGCGCGAAGTTGACCGCTCCCTGCGTCGCCAGCTCCGCCAGCAGCTGCCCCGAGTAGCTGCCGTCGGACCGGGACGAGCCCGAGCCGGGCGAGCTGACCTGGAACGCGAGCGCGATGATCGGCGGTAGCAGCAGGAGGACCAGCCCCACCAGGTAGGTCCGCCGACGGCGCAGCTGCCGGGCGAACTCCACCCGCAGGCGCAGCGTGCGCTCTGGCCGGAAGCCGCGCGCGCCGCCCACCCCGGCCTCGTCCACCCGCGGCGCGTCCGCCAGCAGGTCGTGGCTGCCCTGCTGGGTCGGCGGCGGGCGCTGCCCGTCCGGCCCGGCCGTCGTCGGAAGCGTCCCGGTCACGAGTCCGCGTCCAGCATCCGTAGGAAGACCTCCTCCAACGAGCGCTGCGCCGGCACGACCCGGGCGGCGACGCCAGCGGCCGCCAGCACCCGCTGCGCCTCCTCCGGGTCGGCCACCGCCAGGCGCGTCCCGCCAGCGCCGACGATCTCCTCCACCGCACCCGCCGCGACCAGCCGCCCCCGGTGCATGACCACGACGTGGCTGCAGGTCTGCTCCACCTCGGCGAGCAGGTGGCTGGAGATCATCACGGTCCGGCCGGTCGCCGCGTAGCGGCGCAGGACCTCGCGCATCTGGGCGATCTGCGGCGGGTCGAGGCCGTTGGTCGGCTCGTCGAGCACCAGCAGCTCGGGCAGGCCGAGCATGGCCTGGGCGATCGCCAGCCGCTGGCGCATGCCCTGGCTGTAGGTCCTGACCCGCCGCTCGACCGACGGCCCGAGCCCGGCGATCTCCAGCACGGTCTCGAACCGAGCCTCCTCGGCCGGGCGCCCGGTCGCCGCCCAGTACAGCCGCAGGTTGTCCCGCCCGGACAGGTGCCCCAGCAGCCCAGGGCCCTCGACGAACGCGCCGACCCGGGCGAGTGCCGGGGTGCCGGGCACCACCGGCTCACCGAACAGGCGGACCCGCCCGGCCGTCGGCATGATCAGCCCCATCAGCATGCGCAGCACGGTGGTCTTCCCGGCGCCGTTCGGCCCCAGCAGCCCGACGACCTGGCCGCGCTCCACCCGGAAGCTCACGCCGTCCACCGCGCGGTACCCGTCGCCGTACTCCTTGACCAGGTCCTCGACGACGACCGGCACCGTCGCCAGCTCCTCGGCCACCGCGCGCCGCCGGCGCCGCCGCCGCGCCCCGGCCACCATCCCCGCGGCGAGCACCAGCGCCATCGCCACGCCGCCCGCCACGAGCCAGCCCCAGGGCTGCTCGGCGTCCGCCAGCCGCCCGTCCACCCTGGCGACGGCGAGCTCGCCCTGGCCGAGCCCGCCATCCGGGGCCGACGGGTCGGCCAGGGCGATCGTGTACGAGCGCGGCGGGGTCGGCAGGTGGTAGGCGGCGTCGGTAGTCGAGACGACCAGCACCAGGCGGTGGCCGGGTGGCACCCGCGTGACCACGCCGGGCAGGGCCACCGACACGGTGCGCGCCTCACCCTGGGTCAGCCCGGTGAGCCGCAGCGGCGCGACGAGGCCGCTTGGCAGCTCGGGAGCGCCGTCCGGGTCCACGATCACCAGGGAGGCGAACAAGGTCGCGTCGGTCGAGTCGTGCGCCGTCACCCGCAGCGTGACCGTGGAGGAACCAGCGACGAGCAGCCCCTGCGGCAACGGCGCTGACGCGAACGCGGCCGCCTGGCCGGGGATCACCGCCAGCCCCGCCGGGTCCGCGGTGTCCGCCGAGTCCGCCGCCTGGTCGGCGAGGGCCGGCTGGGCCAGCGCGGCCACGTCGCCCAGCAGCGCGCCGAGGCCCGGGACGGCGGTGACGGCCGCCGGGGTGCCACCGGCCGGCGCGTTGATCGTCTGCGGCGGGCCCATGACGGCGAGCTCGGCCGTGGTCCGGCTGGTCATGGCGTCGTCCGCGCGCAGCAGCCGCGAGACGGCCTGCCCGGTCTCCGCGGAGATGCCGCCGCCCGGCACCACCACCTCGAACGAGGTGTCGAGCTGGCCGCGCCCGAACAGCAGCGGGCCGAACCAGTCGTCGACCCGCCCGACCTGCCTGGCGAACGACGTCGGCGCGTCGTGGCCGCCGCGCCGCCAGACCTCCTTGACCGCCGTGCCGTGGGCGGCCAGGCCCCGGGCGTTCGCGTCCGCATCGGTGAGCGGGAAGAGCGAGTCCTGCTCGCCCTGGATCAGCAACGTCGGGACGTGGACCCGGTCGAGCACGCTGGCCGGGCTCGCGGCGCGCAGCAGCGCCACGACCTGTTCGTCCGCCTCGCCGGCGGCGGCAACCCGCTGGTAGGCGGCGCACACGTCCGGCGCCAGCCGGCCGCAGGCTCCGGTCTCGCGGCCAGCGGCGGCGGCGAACAGGACGCCGGCCCACTGCTTCTTGAACACGCCCGGCTCGTCACCGGCTGCGTTGGGCAGCAGCGCCCGCGAGAGGTCATGCCAGGTGCTGTCGGCGACGACCGCGTCGATCCGCGGGTCGTGCCCGGCCGCGAGCAGCGCGAGCGCGCCGCCGTACGACGAGCCGGCGACGCCGACCCGCGGGTCGCCCGGGGCGTCCATGCGCACCTCCGGCACCGACGCCAGGTGGCTGACCAGCGCGCGGGCGTCCGCGACCTCGTAGTCCGGGGCGTTGAGGTGCACCAGACCGCTGGAGGCGCCGAAGCCGCGCGCGGTGTAGGCGAGCACGACGTAGCCGCGCCGGGCGAGGTCACGGGCGGCGGACGCGAGGTCCTGCTTGGAGCCGCCGAAGCCGTGGGCGAGCAGGACCGCGGGGGCGGGTGTGCGCGCCGGCAGGTAGAGCGTCGTGTCCAGCAGCACCGGCTCGCCGCCCTCGGCGGTACCGGGGACGAACTCCGAGCGGGTCGCTACCGCGCTGTCCCGCTGGGCGACGACCAGGCCGGCCAGCGCGCCGACGACGGCGAGAGCAACTGCGCCGAGGGCGATGAGACGGCGCCGGCTCCTGGGACGCCCGCGCCAGGAGCGGGCCTTCACCGGCACGGGTGCGGCCGCGGCGCCGGACGGGTCAGCCGGGCCCGCCCCGCCAGCGGGCCGGAGGGCGCCAGGCAGCCCAGCCCGCGGGACCGGCTCGGCCCGCATCCGCCGTCGTCGACGCCGCCGGCAGCGGCCGGATCCACATGTGCCACCGGATGCCTGCTCCTTCGCGAACGCGGGTACGACATCGAGCATCAATCCGGTGGGTAGGACCCGCCGGATGTGTCGACCGTAACCGGCGCCGTGATCCTCGCCCAAGGCCTGCCCTGGGCACGGCGGAACGGAGCCTGTGCGCCGTGCTGGCCCCTGGAGGTGCCGACCCATGAGCCCCACCTGCACACACCTCGAATCCGTCCAGGTCACCGAGCTGCCGGCCGAGATCCGCGGCTGCGAGGACTGCCTGGCCATCGGCGGCGACTGGGTCCACCTGCGCATGTGCGAGTCCTGCGGGCGGATCGGCTGCTGCGACAGCTCACCCAACCGGCACGCCTCCCGCCACGCGGCGCAGCGGGGGCACCCGGTGGCGCGCTCCGCCGAACCCGGCGAGGAGTGGGCCTGGTGCTACGTGGACGACCTCCTCATCGACCCCGGTCCAAGGTGAGTCCCGGCCCGCGGACCAGGCGGGTCGTGCGGCGCCGCGGCCGTGCACGAAGGCACAGCCGGCCCGATTACCGGAGCGAGGTGGCCAATACCGGATCCCAGGGAATGGCGCGGCGTTTCCACCCGAAAAATCCGGCCAAGGCAGCGCGTCTCGTTGTCGCCCGGTCAGGCCGTGGCTAGGTTCGGCTTCCCGCCGCTGTCCGCCGCCCTGCTCGCGCTGGAGTCCGACAGACGGTTCGGGTCGCACATCTTTTCCCCGGAGAACGGCGGGGCGCTGCTGTGGCAGCACCTCTTCTGGTACTTCGGGCACCCCGAGGTCTACATCATCGCGCTGCCATTCTTCGGGGTGGTCACCGAGATCCTCCCCGTGTTCTCGCGCAAGCCCCTGTTCGGCTACAAGGGCATGGTGTTCGCGACGATCGCGATCGGCGCGCTGTCGGTCACCGTCTGGGGGCACCACATGTTCGTCACCGGCGCGGTGCTCCTGCCGTTCTTCTCACTCGTGTCCTTCCTCATCGCAATCCCGACCGGGATCAAGTTCTGGAACTGGATCGGCACGATGTGGCGGGGAAGCCTGACCTTCGAGCCGCCGATGCTGTTCTGCCTCGGCTTTCTGGTCACGTTCCTGCTGGGTGGGCTCACCGGGGTGCTGCTGGCGAGCCCGCCGCTCGACTTCCACGTCAGCGACAGCTACTTCCTGGTCGCGCACCTGCACTACGTCGTCTTCGGCACCGTGGTCTTCGCGGCCTTCGGCGGGGTCTACTTCTGGTTCCCGAAGGTGACCGGGCGGATGATGAACCAGGCACTGGGAAAGATCCATTTCTGGACCCTGTTCTTCGGGTTCCACCTCACGTTCCTCGTCCAGCACTGGCTGGGGACCAGAGGCATGCCACGCCGCTACGCCGACTACGCGCCCTCGGACGGGTTCACCACGCTGCACACGATCTCCACAGCCGGCTCGTTCCTGCTGGGCGTGTCCACGCTGCCGTTCATCTACAACGTCTGGCACTCCGCGAAGAAGGGCCGGCTCGCCCTGGTGGACGACCCCTGGGGGTTCGGCAACTCCCTCGAGTGGGCGACGTCCTGCCCGCCGCCCCGGCACAACTTCCACCGCCTCCCGCGGATCCGCTCCGAGCGCCCCGCGTTCGACCTGCACCACCCGGCGGCCAGGGCGGCGATGGTAAGCGCGGGCCGGGAGGAGGCCCAGGCGCTGCGGCCGTCCGGCCCGCCCCGGTAGCCAGCCGGCCGGGCCGGCGACCGCGCGGGCGCAGCCCCGCCCGGCGTCGGCGGCCGCTCACCGGGCCGGCGGTCGCGCCGCGGTTGGTCCGCCCGTCGCCGGGCAGGGCAACGAGGAAGAGCAGGGGTATCGGAGGGAGGCCGTGATGGCTGCCACCGTAGCCGAGGTGATGACCCGCGAGCCCACGACGATCACGCCTGACCGGCCGCTGACGGAGGCGGCACGGCTGATGCGTGAGTCGGACGCCGGGGATGTGCTGGTCGTCGACAACGACCGGCTGGTGGGGATCGTGACCGACCGCGACATCGTCATCCGGGCGGTCGCGGACGCCCGCGACCCACGCACCGTGACGGTCGGTGAGGCCTGCAGCACCGACCTGGAGGCGGTGACACCGGACACGCCGATCGAGGAGGCGGCCGAGCTGATGCGGCTGCGCGCGGTGCGGCGGCTGCCAGTGCTCAGCGGAGCCGCCCCGGTCGGCATCGTCAGTCTTGGCGACCTGGCGATGGACCGCGACAAGGAGTCGGTGCTCGGCCAGGTCAGCGCGATGCCACCGAACCGCTGATCCCCGGGTGCCCAGCGGCCCGTGGCCGGGAGGGCGAAGCCGCCGCGAGGGCGCGACCGCTCACGGGCCGGCCAGGTGGCGCGGCCTCACCGCGCGGTTGCCAGGCGGCGGCGCAGCTCCGGGGCAAAGCCGGCGAGGGCGGCGAGCTGGCCGCGCACCTCGGCGGGGGTGATCCCGGGGACGTGCAGGCGGATGTTGACCGTGTCGCAGCCGGCCGCGGTCACGGCCGCCGCCACCCGCTCGGCCAGGGCGAGTGGGTCGTCGTCGGTGATGAGCGCGTCGTCCACCCAGTGGGCGCTCGCCGCGGGGGCGGCGTACCCGCGGTAGACCTCGACCTGCCTGGCCTGGCGGCGGACTGGCGGTGGACCGGCCCAGACGCGGCGGACGATGATGGCGGGCCCCGTCCCACCGGCCTCCCGGTAGACGTCGACGAGCTGGCGGCAGCGGTCGAGGCTGGACATCGAGTCGAACAGCAGGCCGACGCCGGCCGCGGCGGCCCGCCGCACGGCCGCCATGCTCATGGCGGCGCTGACCAGCGGGACCGGGTTCTCGCCGCACGCGGCGACGGCCGGGTCGTTCGCCAGCGCCCCGCGGGCCCGGCCGGACAGGGCGGCCGCGACCTCGGCGAGCCCGGCGGCGAACCGCCAGGCCAGCCCTTCCTTGGTGGTGGCGAGGATCTCGAAGTCGTCAGACAACGACCCGGCGGCGACCCCCAGGCCCACCCGGCCGGGGAAGCGGGCCGCGAGCCACGCCGTCTCCTCGATGACCAGCGCGGTCGGGCGCAACGGCAGCAGCAGCGGGCAGGGCGCCGCCCACCCGGTGGCCATGGCCTCCAGCGCCCAGCCGGCCACCTGCAGCGGGTTGGGGATGTAGCCGGCGAACCCGCCGTGGTGCTCGCTGGTCATCACCCCGTCGAAGCCCACACCGGCGGCCAGCGCGGCCTGCGCCCGCAGCTCGGCGACCGTCTCGACGGCGGACATCGGCGGGTCCACCTCGTGCGGGTACAGCCGCAGTGACACGGAACCAGCCGCGAGCGGCGGCAAGAACAGGGTGCCCGGCGGCTCCACCGACGGCGACACCGGCACGCGCGGGCGCCGAACTGAGGTCATATCGGTGACCCTAGGCCGCCCGGTCACGACGAGCAGCAAGTCTGACCCGACGTTGCCACTCGCCCGAACTGCGCGATTCGCTCGCCGTGCCGCGCCTGCCGGCCCCCGCCGCCCGCCAGCCGGTCAGGGTGCCGGCCGCGCGCCGACCAGGCGGAGGGCGAACTCGCTGTACTGCCAGACGACTTCGTCCTCGCTGAGCTCGCCGTCCTCGCGGAACCACACCGCGACGCCCATGCCGAGATCGAGCAGGGCGTAGGAGGCCAGGCGGGCGGATGCCACGTGGAAGCGCCCGGCGGCGATGCCCGCGCTGATCAGCTCCCGGAAGCAGGACTCGTACCGCGCGCGCAGCGCCAGCACCCGGCCGCGGTGCGGCTCGACCAGGCTGCGGATCTCGCGGTTGCCGACGAAGGCCTCGAGGCGGTGCCGCGCGTGGTAGCGGACGTGCGCCTCGACCGCCCGGCGCAGGCGCTCGGTCGGGTCGTCGCTGCTGGCCACGGCCACCCGGTGGGCGGCCAGCAGCTCCTCCATCGTGGCGGTCATGATCTCGGCCAGCAGGTCCTGTTTGGACGCCACGTGCTTGTACAGGCTCGGGCCGCGGATGCCGACGGCGGCACCGATGTCGGCCATCGTCGTGGCCTCGTACCCCCGGCGCGTGAACAGCTCCAGCGCCGCGGCCCGGATGTCCTCGGACCGGCCCACCCTCGCACCCTCCTGACCGCCGCTCGGCTAACGCCTGCTAGCCGAGCGGGCGGCAATCAACCACGAACTTCTTGCTGAACAGCCTACCTCCCTCTAGCATCTAGGCTAATACTCATTAGCCAACGGGTGCGAGGGGTGCCATGGCCGTCGATCTCTCCCACGACCCAGCCGTCGCCGAGCTGGCTCGGCGCACCGCGCGGTTCGTCCGCGACGTCGTGATCCCGGTCGAGGAGCGCGAGCGCGGGGTGGCCGGCTCCGAGGAGGTCCGGGTCGAACTGCAGCGGGCCGCCCGCGAGGCCGGGGTGTTCGCCCCGCACGTCGGCCGCGAGTTCGGCGGCCACGGGCTGGACATGCGCGGCCGGGCGGCCGTCTTCGAGGAGGCCGGCTACTCGTTGCTGGGTCCGCTCGCGCTGAACATCGCCGCCCCGGACGAGGGCAACATGCACATGCTCGAGGCCATCGCCACCGACGAGCAGAAGGAGCGCTACCTGCGCCCGCTCGCCGCCGGCGAGATCCGGTCGTGCTTCGCGATGACCGAGCCGGCGCCGGGCGCTGGCTCGGACCCCGGCGCGCTGCTCACCCGCGCGGAGCGGGTCCCGGGCGGCTGGCGGATCAACGGCCGGAAGTGGTTCATCACCGGCGCGGCGGGCGCGGGCTTCGCGATCTGCATGGCAAGGACGGCCGGATCCCCGGGCGACCAGGCCGGCGCCACCATGTTCCTGGTCGACGCCGACAACCCAGGGATGAAGACCATCCGGCACATCGAGACGCTCGACGAGAGCCTCTACGGCGGCCACATCGAGCTGTCCTTCGAGGACTGCTTCGTGCAGGACTCCGCCGTGCTCGGCGAGGTCGACCAGGGCTTCCGCTACGCCCAGGTCCGGCTCGGGCCGGCCAGGATGACGCACTGCATGCGCTGGCTGGGCATCGCCCGGCGGGCGCAGGACATCGCGGTCGCGCGGGCGGCCGAGCGGCGGCTGTTCGGCTCGCGGCTGGGCGACCTCGGCATGGCCCAGCAGATGATCGCGGACAACGAGATCGACATCGCCGCCGCCCGTGGCCTGATCCTGCGCGCGTGCTGGGAGCTGGACCAGGGCGGCTCGGCCGCCCAGGCCACGGCGATCGCCAAGACCTTCTGCGCCGAGGCGGTCTGGCGGGTGGTCGACCGGGCGCTGCAGCTGTGTGGCTCGCTCGGCGTGTCCGGCGACATCCCGCTTGGCCGGTTCCTGCGGGAGGTGCGGCCCTTCCGGATCTACGACGGGCCGTCCGAGACGCACCGCTGGGCGATCGCGCGCCGGGTGCTGCGCCAGTACGACCGCGCCGCGCGGGCATGACCGAGACCCGCGACCAGGCGGCCGGCGCCGAGACCACCAGGGCGGAGCTGGCCGGGCTCGACCTGCCGGCGCTGGAGGCGTTCTTCGCCGCGCGCGTCCCCGGGTTCGCCGGCCGGCTGTCCGCCGAGCTCATCGCCGGCGGCCGGTCGAACCTGACCTACCTGCTGACCGACGGGGCGACGCGGTGGGTGCTGCGCCGCCCGCCGCTCGGCCAGCTCACCCCGTCCGCCCACGACATGCGGCGCGAGTACCGGGTGACCGCGGCGCTGGCCGACACCGGCGTCCCGGTGGCCAGGGCCGTCGCGCTGGCCGACGCCGACGTGCTCGGCGTGCCGTTCACAATCGCCGAGTACGTCGACGGCCTGGTGATCCGCACGCTGGACGAGCTGCACGCGCTGCCGACCGACGACATCGCCCGCTGTGGCTACGGCCTGGTCGACGTGCTGGCCCGGCTGCACGCGGTCAACCCGGCCGAGGCGGGCCTGGCCGGGTTCGGCCGACCGGAGGGATACCTGACCCGCCAGGTGAGCCGCTGGTACGACCAGTGGCGCCGGGTGGCCACCCACGAGCTGCCCGACGTCGATCGGCTGCACGCCCGGCTGGCCGCCGCCTGCCCGGCGGAGAGCGGCGCGTCCGTCGTGCACGGCGACTACCGGATCGACAACACGATCCTCGACCCGGCGGACCCGGCCAGGGTGCGCGCGGTCGTCGACTGGGAGATGGCCACGCTCGGCGACCCGCTCGCCGACCTCGCCCTGCACCTGGCCTACGCCCACGAGGCGGTCGCGCTGGTGCTCGGCGGCTCGGCGGCGTCGACGAGCCGGCTGCTGCCCGCCGCAGCCGACCTCGCCGAGCGCTACGCCCGGACCAGCGGGCGCGACCTGGGCGACCTGCGGTTCTACCTCGCGCTCGGCTACTTCAAGATCGCCGTCATCGCGGAGGGCATCCACTCCCGCTTCCTGGCCGGCACGACCCAGGGCCCGGGCTTCGACACGGCCGGCCAGGCCGTCGCGCCGCTCGCCGC
>JADGHD010000105.1 GCA_019689615.1 Frankia sp.
ACCGGGTCGGCAGAGGGCAGGCTGACCCCGCCGGCCGCGAATCCGCCCTGCTGGGCGATGCCGGTGAGCGTCCTGTCCGGCTGACGCCGATGGGTGGCCGGTCGGCCCTCGGTCGTCACGTCGTCGTCGGCCGACCGTGGTCGTCGTGCTGGTGGCCGGGCGCGTGTCCGCCGGCGTGGTAGTGGCCAGGCGAGTGCCCGTCGGCGGCATGGCGGTGGCCGCCGTGCGGGCCGTGACCGCTGTGGGCGTGGCCGCTGACTGCGCCGGGTCCGGCGGCGTGATCGCCGGGGACGTGGCCGCCGCCCGGGGCGTGGTCGCCGCCGGCCAGCTGGTCGACCGCGTGCGGGAGCAGGGGGAGCAGCACGGTCAGGCCGTCGCGGACGCCGCCTGGGGAGCCGGGCAGCATCACCACGAGCACCTGGCCGATGGCGCCGGCGACGCCGCGGGATAGCACCGACGTGGGCACCCGGTCCCGGGCGACGGCGCGCAGGGTCTCGGCGATGCCGGGGATCTCCTTGTCCAGCAGCGGCCGCACGGCTTCGGGGGTCACGTCGGTCGGGGTGAGGCCGGTGCCGCCGGTGGTGAGCACGGCGACGGCCCCGGCGGCGATGGCGTCCCGGACGGCGCCGCGGATGGCGTCGACGTCGTCGGGCACCACGGCCCGGTGCACGACGGTGTGGCCGGCGCCGGTGAGGCCGTCGGCCAGCAGCTTTCCGGAGTCGTCCGGGCGGACGCCGGCCGCGGAACGGTTAGAGCAGGTGATGACCGCGACGTTCATGCCTTCTCCCGAGCTGCCGTCCGTCCCCGCCCTCTCCCATCTACCACGATCGCGCGGCGGCTGGCGCCCGCGGTCGCCGCCTGACCGGCGACGGCGAGACCGGATCTGGCGCTGGTCGCGTGTTGTCGGCGAGCGTGGTACGTGTGAGCGGGCTAACATCGTCGAAACAATGATCATGGTGTGCGTGGGGAGGCTTCGGTGACGCCCGCGCAGCTTCGAGCCTTCGTGGCGGTCGTCCGGCAGGGCTCGGTGAAGGGTGCCGCCAGCGAGCTCGGTGTCTCCGAGGCCGCCGTCTCGCTGCACGTCGCCCAGCTGCGCAAGGAACTCGGGGACAAGCTGTTCGTCCGGGCCACCTCGGGGCTCGCGTTCACGCCTGGCGGGTTACGGCTGGCCAGCCGGGCGACCGAGATGCTCGGCCTGCAGGCGCAGACCATCCGCGAGGTGACCCAGGCCGGCGGCGGGCGGCGGCTGCTGCGTATCGGAGCGTCCTCGCTGTTCGCCGAGCTCGCCGCGCCGGGGCTGATCGAGCTGTTCGCCGAGCGGGCCGACGACCTCGACGTCGAGCTGAGCATTCGCGGCCCGCGCGACTTCGCCTCCCTGCTGATCAGCCGGACCGTCGATGTGACGATCGGGCCGCAGCCGCCGGGCATCGACGCGCAGATCGCCAGCACGCAGTTCCTGAAATACCAGATGATCGCGGTGGCCAGCCCGGACCACCCGCTGGCGCGGATCAACCCGTCCCTCGGTGAGCTGCGCGAGCAGACCTGGCTGCTCGGGCCGTCCGCGGCCGAGGAGTCGGGGGTCGTCCCGCGGATGATCCGCCGGCTCAACATCGCCGAGCACAACCAGCAGATCTTCCAGAACCACTCGGCGGCGCTGGAGGAGGCCAAGCGCGGCAAGGGGATCGCGCTGGCCGTCTCGTTCGCCGTGCAGCAGGACCTCGCCCGCGGGGACCTGCGGCGGATCCCCGGCCAGTTGCTGGCCGCCCAGGGCGCCTGGTACCTGCACACCCTTGGCCGCGGGAACGCCACCCCGGCCGCCGCCGAGCTGGCCCGGTTCGTGACCACGCCGCGGGCCACCCAGGCGATGCTGCGCGGTACCGGCGTCGCCGTGGGCCGGTTCAGGCCTTCGATCTACGTCACCCTGTGGAGCTGACGCGCGGCGCGTTCCTCCGGGGTACTCGCCCGCGTCCGGCCTCGTCCGGTGCCCGCCGCCCGTCGTGGCACCTGCGTTGATCTCGTTCACCTCGATCGCCTCGCTGGCTGTTTTCGCTGGCCAGCGCGGTCGGGGCGGCTAAGCGATCGCTTAGGTGCTCGTTGCGTGGGCAGGCGGCGGCAGGGATCCTCGGTCACCGTCGGGGCTGTCAAGGAGGTGCGACGGTGCGCGACATTGCGGAGGGCCTGGCGACCTGGCACGCCGCCGGGACGCGCTGCGCGATCGCGACCGTGGTGCGGACGTGGCGCTCGGCGCCTCGTCGCCCCGGTGCTGCCATGGCGGTGGCGGAGACCGGTGAGGTGATCGGCAGCGTCTCCGGCGGCTGCGTCGAGGCCGACGTCTACGAGCTCGCGCAGCTGGTGCTGCGGACGGGCGTGCCGGTGCTGCAGACGTACGGGGTGAGCGACGACAACGCCTTCGCGGTCGGCCTGACCTGCGGCGGCACGCTCGACGTGTTCATCCAGCCGGTGGACGCAACCCACTTCACCAAGCTGCCGGTGGTGCTGGGCGCGATCGCGAACCGGCGCCCGGTGGCGGTCGCGTCGATCATCCCCGCCACCGCCTCGCAGCAGCGAGGCGAGGTCGTCGTGGACGGGAACGCCGTCCACGGAACGCTCGGCGACGAGGCCCTGGCCGCCGAGATCGCGCGGGCTGCCCGCGACATGCTCGCGCGGGAGGCGACCGGGGTGATCCGGGTGCCGGTCCCGGCCGGACCGCCGGCGGCCGCTGTCCTGGACGGCGAGCCGATCGGGCCCGGTTCGGCCGCGGACGGGCCTGGCCTGGCCGACTCCCTCGTCGCGCCGGGCTTTCCGGACGAGGTCTCGGTCTTCGTCCAGTCGTTCCCGTCGCCGCCGTTGCTGCTGGTCGTCGGGGCGATCGACTTCGCCGGCGCGCTCAGCCGGATCGGCAAGCTCCTTGGCTACCACGTCGTCGTCTGCGACGCCCGGCCCACCTTCGCGACCGCCAAGCGGTTCCCGGAGGCCGACGAGGTCGTCGTGCGCTGGCCGCACCGGTACCTGGAGGAGATCACCACCGACGAGCGCACGGTGATCTGCGTGCTGACGCACGACCCGAAGTTCGACGTTCCGGTGCTGGAACGCGCGCTCGCCCGGCCGGCCGCCTACATCGGCGCGATGGGCAGCCGGCGGACGCACCTGGACCGGCTCGCCCGGCTGCGGGCCGCGGGCGTCCCCGAGGACCAGCTCGCCCGGCTGAGCTCGCCGATCGGGCTGGACATCGGCGCGGACACCCCGGAGGAGACGGCGGTCGCGATCGCGGCCGAGTTCATCATGCTGCGGCGCGGCGGCACGCCGTCCCGCCTTGTGGACACCCAGCTGGCCATCCACCGCTGACGCCGGCCATCGCCGGACGCCGGCCGCGGGCGACGGCTGACGCCCGGCCAGCCGGCAACTTAAGCGAAACCTTGATCGGCCGTTGCCGGCGGGTTTGACCGGGTGCAGGATCCCCGCGGCGGCCACGAAGAAAGGGCGTCCTCATGCCGGTCGAGTCGAGCGGACACAGCCGGGGAAACCCGCGGATGTACGAGTTGTTCGAGGGGCAGCCGGATGTCCGGCACAACCAGCCGGGCAGGAGCCCGACGATCTGGGCGTGGCCGGAGATCGTCGATTTCCTGAAGGTCTCCGGTCAGCCGGTGCAGGGGCCCTGGCCACCGCACCAGAACCCCCGCCCCGACCCCGACCACGAGTCGCTGCCGGTGGCGGTTGCCGACCCGCTCGCCGACCAGGAGCGGTGAGGCCGTGTACCCGTCACGATTCCGCTACGAGGCACCACGCTCGCTGGATGACGCGATCGCGCTGTTACAGGCCGGGCAGGGCGAGGCGAAGGTTCTCGCCGGTGGGCAGAGCCTCGTTCCGCTGCTGAAGCTGCGCTTCGCCGCGCCGGAGCTGCTCGTCGACATCAATAACCTGCCTGGGCTGGACTACCACCGCGTCGACCCCGACGGCACGATCCGCATCGGCGCGCTGTGCCGGCACGCCACCCTGGAACGTTCCCCGCTCCTCGTCGAGCGGCAGCCGACCATGGCCGCTGCCGCCCCGCTGGTGGCCGACCCGCTCGTGCGCAACCGGGGGACGCTCGTCGGCTCGCTCTGCCACGCCGACCCGCAGGGCGACTGGGCGGCCGTCGTCACCGCGCTGGGCGGGCGGGTCGTGGCCGCGGGGCCGCGTGGTCGCCGTGAGATCCCGATTGGCGAGTTCGTCACCGGCCCGTTCGAGAACGCCCTGCGCTACGACGAGATCGCCGTCGAGGCGGTCATTCCCGCGTCCAAGGGTCAGCCGGCTGGCGGCTACCTGAAGCTGGAGCGACGGGTCGGCGACTTCGCGACCGCCGCGGCCGCGGTCGCCCTTGAGCTCTCCGGCGACGTCGTCACCAGGGCCGGGATCGCGCTGTGCGGTGTCGGCCCGTCGACGATCGACGCCACCGACGCCGGCCGGGCGCTCACCGGCCGAACGCTGACCGCCGCGGCGATCGAGGAGGCGGCGGACCTTGCCGCGGCCGCCGCGCAGCCGCGCACCGACCACCGGGGGAGCGCCGCGTACAAGCGCCAGGTCGTCCGCACGTTCGTGACGCGGATCCTGCGCAACGTCGTCAGCACTGCGGAGAGGGCGGCCTGAGATGAGCCCACTGTTCGAGGAGATCATCGAAGAGCCGGCGTCAGCCGATGTGCCGACCCGGCGGGTGGCGATCACCGTCAACGGCCAGCGCCGGGTCGCCGAGGTCGAACCGCGGCTGCTGCTCGCGCACCTGCTCCGGCAGGGCTTCAAGCTCACCGGCACCCACCTGGGCTGCGACACCACGAACTGCGGCGCCTGCACGGTGCTGGTCGACGGCAAGGCCATCAAGAGCTGCACGATGCTCGCCGTCCAGGCGGACGGGCACGAAGTGACCACCGTCGAGGGCCTGGCGTCGATGAGCGAGCTGTCGCCGATTCAGGAGGGCTTCAAGGACGAGCACGGCCTGCAGTGCGGGTTCTGCACGCCGGGAATGATGCTGTCCGCCACCGCCATGCTCGCCGAGAACCCGAACCCCACCGAAGAGGACGTTCGCTGGGCGCTGTCGGGCAACCTGTGCCGCTGCACCGGCTACCAGAACATCGTCAAGGCCGTGCTGTGGGCCGCCGCGAAGATGCGCGGCGAGGAGCCGAGCCACGAGGGAGCGGCCTGATGCCCGGCCGCGCCGGCACTCCCGCGGATGTCCGCGTCGATCCCCGCGCCCGCGCCCTGGCTTGCTTGTTCGTTCGCGTCCCGGTCCTGGCCGCGCAGGTGTCCGAGAAGGAAGGCCGTGCATGACCGCGCTTGACGAGATCAAGATTGGCGGCTTGGGGGCGAGCCGCCGCCGCGTCGAGGACAACCGCTTCATCCGCGGCAAGGGCACCTACATCGACGACATCGTCCTGCCGGGCATGCTCCACATGGAGATCCTGCGCAGCCCGGTGGCCCACGCGCGCATCCGGTCGATCGACACCTCGAAGGCCTGGGAGATCCCCGGCGTCCGGCTGGTGCTGACCGGCGACATGATGGCGACCCGCAACCTCGCGTGGATGCCAACCCTGTCCTACGACACCCAGGCGGTCCTGGCCACCGACAAGGTGCGCTTCCAGGGCCAGGAGGTCGCCTGCGTGATCGCGGACGACCCGTACATCGCGAAGGACGCCTGCGAGGCGATCGTCGTCGACTACGAGCCGCTGCCCGCCATCGTCAACCCGACGCAGGCGATGGCGCCGGACGCGCCGCTGATCCGCGACGACAAGGAGAACCAGGCCGACAACATCGCCTTCCACTGGCAGGTCGGCGACAAGGAGGGCACCGACCGGGCGTTCGCCGAGGCCGACGTCATCTCGAAGATCTCGCTGCACTAC
The DNA here is from genome assembly GCA_019689615.1 of Frankia sp. Classification (GTDB taxonomy): domain Bacteria; phylum Actinomycetota; class Actinomycetes; order Frankiales; family Frankiaceae; genus Pseudofrankia. Next base: position 5,871 of record JADGHD010000105.1, read on the forward strand.
CCGCGCTCGCACCCGTCGCCCATCGAGTGCTGCGGCTCGATCGCCGACTTCGACCGGGCCACCGGAAAGCTCACCGTCTACCTGACCACCCAGGCGCCGCACATCGTCCGGGCCGCGGTCGCGATGGTGGCCGAGCTGCCCGAGCACATGATCCGGATCGTCAGCCCCGACATCGGCGGGGGTTTCGGCAACAAGGTCCCGGTCTACCCCGGCTACGTCATGTCGATTCTGGCGTCGATCCTGCTGGAACGGCCGGTGAAGTGGATAGAGGACCGGACCGGGAACCTCATCTCGACCGGCTTCGGCCGCGACGTGTACCTCGACGGCGAGCTGGCGCTGCGCCGTGACGGCCGGATTCTCGCCGTCCGGATGCACACCACCTCCGACCACGGCGCGTTCTTCGGGGACGCGCAGCCGTCGAAGTTCAAGATCGGCCTGATGCACTCGGCCTTCTCCTGCTACGACATCCCGTACGCGTACCTGTCCGCGACCGGCGTCTACACGAACAAGGCCCCCGGCGGCGTGGCCTACCGGTGCTCGTTCCGGGTCACCGAGGCGATGTTCTTCCAGGAACGGATGATCGAGGCTGCCGCCAGCGACCTGGGGATGGACCCGGCGGAGCTCCGCCGGATCAACCTGGTCCGCGACGACGACTTCCCGCACCGCACCGCCTGGGGCTTCCTCACCGATTCCGGGCAGTACGGCAGGTGCCTGGACGTCGCCCTCGAGGCGATCGGCTACGAGGAGTTCCGCAGGCAGCAGGCGCAGGCCCGGGAGGCGGGCCGGCTGCTCGGCATCGGGATTTCGACGATGACCGAGCCGCTCGGCGCCGGGAACAGCCGCGAGTACGACATCCTCGGCATCAAGATGTTCGACTCGGCCGAGCTGCGGGTGCACCTGACCGGCCGGGCGATCCTGCGGACCGGCGCGCGCACCCAGGGCCAGGGGCACGAGACGACCTGGGCCCAGATCGTCGCCCACGAGCTCGGCATCCCGGCCGACGACGTGCTCGTCGAGGAGGGCGACACCGACACCGCGCCGTTCGGGATGGGCACCTACGCCTCCCGGTCGACCCCGGTGGCCGGTGCCGCCGTGGCGATGGCCGCCCGCAAGGTGAGGGCGAAGGCGCGCAAGCTCGCCGCGCACCTGCTGGAGGTTTCCGAGGAGGACGTCGAGTGGGAGCTCGGGCGGTTCCACGTCCGTGGTGCCCCGGACCGTGGCGTCACCATCCAGGAATGCGCGATGGCGGCGTACGCGAACATGCCGGACGGCCTGGAGCCGGGCCTCGAGGCCAGCGCGTACTACGACCCGCCGAACCTCACCTGGCCGTTCGCCTGCTACGTGGTCACGGTCGAGGTGGACCCGGAGACCGGCGTCTGGGACGTGCTGAACGTGGTCGCCGTCGACGACTGCGGCGTGCGGATCAACCCGATGGTCGTCGAGGGCCAGATCATGGGCGGCCTCACCGAGGCGTACGCCATGGCCAGCATGCAGTTCATCACCTTCGACGCCGAGGGCAACTGCATCGGCTCGAACTTCATGGACTACCTGCTGCCGACGGCCTGGGAGACGCCGGGCTTCGAGCTGCACGAGGTCGTCACTCCGTGCCCGCACCACCCGATCGGCGCCAAGGGCGTCGGCGAGTGCGCCACGGTCGGCGGGCCGGCCGCGTTCGTCAATGCCGTGCTGGACGCGCTCAAGCCGTTCGGTGTGCGGAACATCGACATGCCGCTGCTGCCCGACCGGGTCCACGAGGCGATCAGCCGGCGCCGGGACGTCTCCGGCGCGCCGCCGGTGAGGACCGACTGATGAGCGCGCCCGAGGCGAGGGAGGGCTGGGAGGTCCTGGCCCGCGCCGCGGAGCTGGCCGCGCGGGGCGAGGAGTTCGCGCTGGCCACCGTCGTCTGGCGGCAGGCGCCCTCGTCCGGCCAGCAGGGCTCGCGGGCGATCGTGACCGCGGACGGCCGGATCCACGGCTGGATCGGCGGCGCCTGCGCCGAGCCGACCGTGATCCGCGAGGCCCGGGAGGTGATCGCCGGTCGGCGGTCGAAGCTGCTGCTGCTCGGCACGCTGGAGCAGTTCGGCGGCGCGGTCCCGGACGGGGTCACCGTCACCCCGATCGCCTGCCAGAGCGAGGGGGCGCTGCAGGTGTTCATCGAGCCCGTCCTCCCCGCGCCGCGCCTGGTCGTCGTCGGCCGCTCGCCGATGGCGCGCACGCTCGTCGACCTCGCCCTGGCGCTGGGCTGGCGGGCCGAGCTGGTGGCCGCGGACGACGTCGGGTCGGCCGGGATCGACGAGCGCAGCGTCGTCATCGTCGCCACCCAGGGCCACGGGGACGAGGAGGCGCTCGAGCGGGTGCTGGCCGGCGGGGCAGGGCCGGCGTACGTCGGGCTGGTCGCCTCCCGGGTCCGGGGAGAGGCGGTGCTCGGCTACCTCGCCGACCGCGGCGTGCCGCGGGAGCGGCTCGACCGGGTGCGGGTGCCGGTCGGGATCGACCTTGGGCACACCACCCACCGCGAGATCGCGGTCTCGGTGCTGGCGGAGCTGGTCCAACGACGCGCCGCCGGGGAGCTCGTGCCGTCGGCGCACGCCGGCGCCGGTGCCGCTGGTGCCGGTGCCGCCGAGGCCGCGGCGGGCGGGGCCGGTGCGCTGTTGCCGCTGGTCGAGCCGGCGGAGGCGGTCGACCCGGTCTGCGGGATGACGGTCGCTGCGGCGCCGAGCAGCCGGCCGTTCGAGTACCAGGGCACCACCTATTACTTCTGCTGCCCCGGCTGCCGCTCCCGGTTCGCGAAGAACCCGGCCGCGTACCTGCCGGCGGCGGACGCGGATCCGGCTCCCGCCGGGCCCGCGGCCGCGGTGGCGGCACCGTCGGCGATGGCGTCCGCCCCGGCCAGGGAGGCGTGAGAACCAGTGCTGATCAAGCAGGACTTCGAGGTATCGCAGCCCGTCGACAAGGTCTGGGCCTTCTTCCAGGACGTCCCGGCGGTGGCCGCCTGCCTGCCCGGCGCGGCGCTGACCGAGGAGCTCGGCGACGACCGGTACGGCGGCACCGTTCTGATCCGGATGGGGCCGGTCCGGCTGAGCTTCGAGGGGACGGCCGCCATCCTGGAGCGCGACGCGACCGGGCGGCGGATGGTCGTGGACGCTTCGGGCGCCGACGCGCGCGGCCGGGGCAACGCCGCGCTGCGGATGACCGCGACGCTGGCCCCGGCCGGCGGCGGTGGGAGCACGCGGGTCGGCGTCGACATGGACCTGCAGCTGTCCGGCGCGGCCGCGCAGTACGGCCGGGGCATGGTCGCCGACGTGACCTCGGTGCTGATGCGCGACTTCGCCACCACCATGCAGAGCCGGATCAGCGCCGTCGAACGCGGCCTCGACCCGGGCGCGCTGGCCAGGGCCCGGCCGGCCAGCGGCCTGGCCATCGGCCTGCGCGCGATGTGGCTGGCGCTGGGCCGGGTCGCCCGTCGCTTCTTCGTCCCGTACACCGCGCCGAACGCCGGCTAGCCGGGTGCGGCCGGCCCGACCGAGTGCAGCCGGCGGATACCGGACCAAGGAATAAGGACAGGAGGCACGAGCGCCATGACGCTGTGGTGGATCGGCAACGCCGTACTGCTGGTGGTGATCGTTCCCGTGCTCGTCGCGTTGCTGAACCGGGTGCTCGCCGCGCTGGAACGGATCCGGGCCGCCGCGGACGACATCCTGGCCGGCGGCGGGGCGCTCGCCGCGGAGCTGGAGCGCACCCCGGCCTCGCTCGCGCAGACCGACCAGACGGTCCGGGATATCGCGGCGGGTGCGGCCCGCTACGGCGGTTCGGTCGCCAAGCTGCTCGGCTGAGCCCGCTTGCCCCTGGCGACGACAAACGACACCCGGGAGGACAGCAAGAAATGGAGAGGCGAGCATGCCAGCCGCAGCCTGGATGACCCTGGCGATCACCGCGCTGATCGTCGCCGCCACCGCCCTGGGCCTGTTCCGGGTCTTCTTCCACCTGCGGGCGATCCGGCGCACGTTGGTCGGCGTCACCGCCGGCGTGACCGTCATCGCGGAGCGGACGAGCACCGTCCCGACCGTGCTGCCGTCGGTGAACGCCAGCCTCAAGCCCGTCCGCGACTTCTGCGAGTCCATCCCCGGGCCGAAGGAGGCATGAGATGGGCGCGGTCTCCTTGTCGGCGGCTGGTGCCGCCGGTGCCGCCGCGGACTCCGGGATCACCGGCTGGGTGATCGGCTACATCATCGCCGGAGTCGTGGTGCTGGTCGTCGTCGCACTCGTGGTCCCGATCCTCGTGCTGGCGCACCGGATCGGCAGGGAAGCCGGGCTCATCGACGAGCAACTGGCGAAGGCCGCCGATAACACGGCGGCGCTCGGCCAGCTGGCCACGACGATCGAACACGGCCAGGTCATCGTTGCCGGCCTCAGGCGCGGCCGTCAGCGGCTGGGAGGGTGAATCTGCCATGGAAACGGTCGCGCTGACCCTTACCGACACCCAGCGGGCCCTGTGGTGGGGGGCGATCATCGGCGGGCTCGTCGTCGTGCTCGTGGTCGCCGCCCTGCTCACGGTCCTGGTCCGCGCGGTGAGCACGATCGACCGCCGGGTGGTCGCCATCCGGGACCACCTGCGCCAGGCCGCCGAGAACACCGCCGACACCGCGCTGATCGAGAAAACCGCGGTGGAGGTCGACGCGGTGCTCGCCGAGGGCCTGGAGCATCACCTGTTCCTCGGCCGCGTCCTGGCGAAGGTGAGGAGCTGAGCCGTGGACACACTCATGATCACGCTGTCGGTGGTCGTCATCGCGCTGCTCATCGCCGGGCTGGCGGTCTACCTGTTCATCGTCGGTGGGCAGCTCACCCGGATCGCGACGAACCTCGAGGAGTGCCGTGACCTCGCCGGCACCGTCCTCGCCAACGCCAAGCTGATCGACCCGGGGGTCGACCACATCAACCGCACCGGCGGCGTCGTCGCCGGGGCGCTCCCGCTGCTGTACGGCATGGCCGAGAGCATCGTCGCCGGGGTGGCGCCGAAGACCCCGGCGCCCGAGCAGCGCCGCCCGGCCCGTCCGGCCCAGGGCCGTCGGCGTTCCCGGCTGCACGCGGGCGTCGGCTACGTCCCGCCGGGAACCACCCCGCGCTGACCCGGCAGCCGGTCAACGGCCGGCCCGGGCGGCCAGGCGTCGATCCACCCCGGCCGAGGCGCACGCGGCCGCCCCCCGGCTACTCGCGGGGCTCCAGTCTCTTATACACATA
>JADGHD010000106.1 GCA_019689615.1 Frankia sp.
TGGGGGCGGCGCGGCGGGCCGCGGGCGGGGCGCGGCCCCCCCCGCGGGGGGGGGGGGCCCCCCCCCGCCGTTTCCGTGCCCGAAGGGCCAGGGAGGCGGGCGGCCGGCGGCACGCGCGGAACGAGCGGATGAACGTCGATCGCGCCATAGTTGGCGTGTGACCCAGAACACCGTTTCATCCGGGACGTCCACCGACGCGGGCACGCCGACGACGCCGGTGCCCGACGTGTTCGCGCCCGCGAAGCTCGGACCGATCACGCTGCGCAACCGCGTGATCAAATCGGCGACGTTCGAGGGCAGGACCCCGGACGCGCTGGTAACCGACGACCTGATCGAGTACCACCTGGCACCGGCCAGGGGAGGCGTCGGGATGACCACGGTGGCCTACCTGGCGGTGGCGCCCGAAGGCCGGACCAACCGCCACCAGATCTACTGGCGGCCCGAGGCGATGCCGGGCCTGCGCCGGCTGACCGACGCCGTGCACGAGACCGGCGCGGCGGTGTCGGCGCAGATCGGGCACGCCGGCCCGGTCGCGGATGCCCGGTCGAACAGGCTGCCGGCACTCGCGCCCGGCCGGCGGATCGGCCTTGGTGGCTTCACCAAGGTGGCGACCAGCGCCGACCTCGCCCGCATCGTCCAGGCGCACGCCGATGCCGCCCGGCTCGCCGCCGAGGCCGGGTTCGACGCCGTCGAGCTGCACTTCGGCCACAACTACCTGGCCAGCTCGTTCCTGTCGCCGCTGCTGAACCGGCGCACGGACGAGTACGGCGGCAGCCTGGCGAACCGGGCCCGGCTGACCCGCGACATCGGCCGGGCGGTCCGCGACGCCGTCGGCGACCGGATCGCGATCCTCGCGAAGCTGAACATGGAGGACGGCTACCGCGGCGGTCTGCGGGTCGAGGAGAGCCTGCAGGTGGCGCGGTGGCTGGAGGAGGACGGCTCACTCGACGCGCTGGTACTGACCTGCGGCAGCTCGTTGATGAACCCGATGTACCTGTTCCGCGGCGACGCGCCGGTCAAGGAGTTCGTCGCCACGTTCAGCGGGCCGATGCGGCTGGCGATGCGCTTCTACGGCCCGCGGCTGGTGCGCGCCTACCCGTACCAGGACCTCTACATGCTGGACAAGGCGCGCCAGTTCCGGGCGGAGCTGTCCATGCCGCTGGTGCTGCTGGGCGGGGTCACCGACCGGGCCGGGATGGACACGGCGATGGCCGAGGGCTTCCAGTTCGTCGCCATGGCCCGCGCGCTGCTGCGGGAGCCCGACCTGCTGGCGCGGATCCAGGAGGACAGGGCGACCCGGTCGCAGTGCATCCACTGCAACCTGTGCATGCCGACGATCTACTCCCGGTCACGCTGCGCCATCGTCGAGCCGTAGCCGCGCGAACCCGCGCCTGACGCCGCTCCCCCGCGGCGAACAACCTGCTGGCGGGCGCGCGGAATGCGGCCACGACAGCGACGAGCGGGCCGGCCGGCCGCTCGGCGGGCCGTCGCCGGAAAGCGGAAGCGGAAACGCCAGCTCCTGGCCACCAGAGGCTGGCCAGGGGCTGGCGGTAATGCGGGCCCGTCCCGTTGCTGGCGCGGGTTGACCGCGGGCGCGTGGCCAGGGGAGGGCCATGGCCGCCCGCCCGCGGGGCGCGTCAGACCCGGGCGGCCGCGGCCTGGCCGCGGGACAGGTAGGCCTTGTAGCGGCCGTTGCTGTAGACCGACCAGGCCTTCGGGCCCTGCATCTCGCAGACCTTCTTGGCGGCCCAGGCGTTGGTGTTCACGTCGTACAGGTTGCGGCCGCCCACCCAGCTGCCGTGGGCCCAGCGGTTGATCTGCCACAGGCCACGGGAGTCCTCGATCCCGGTGGCGTGGGCGGTGGTCCTGCCACCGGACTCGGCAAGGGCGATGGCCACCCAGGTGGCGGTCGAGATGCCACGGCAGCCGCTCAGGCCCGCCCGCTTGGCGGCGGCGGCGATGGTGGTGTCGGAGACGGTCGCGGCGCTTGCCGGAGTAGCCGCTGCGAAGAGGCCGCCGGTGGTGGCGACGATTCCGGCGGCCGCGAGGGTCGCGACACGGCGGCGCAGGGTGCTCTGACGGTTGCGTCGGATCGACAAGAAGATTACTTTCCCGCAAGCCTGCGGAAACGCCAGTGCCCGGCCGGTCACGACGGGATGACAGCCCGAGGCGACGGAACCGTCAGCACTGTGCCGACACGGCTCGCGCTTCTCCGCTTCTGCCCTGCGATGGTGAGGGAATATGGAGCCGGGACCGCGGGCAGAACTCGGCTGACGGCCCGGCTTTCCAGCGGCCGGAGCGTTCTCTCCGGCGGACGAGCAACACCATAGACAGGCACTACGAGTAGCGACAAGGAACACTGGGTAGTTTCAGTTGTCGCAGACCGATGACGAATCGTGATTCAGCCTGCGGCGCCGCTGCTTTCGGACTCATCAAGTGACCGGCATCACAGCCAAACGGGGTTTGCCTTCGCCAGAATCGGCAACCGTCCAGGCCCTGATCGCCACGCATCGAACACGAGCGAGCACCAAGACGAGCAAGCAGCGCCGCGATCAGCGCGGAGTGTGCCGGAAACCAGCCCCCCTCTGCTACTGCGCGCACAGCTCCATCGCCCAACGCGCACGCCCGGTGGCAGCGTTTCGACGATCACGCAGCAGCCGGTCGAGCACGCCGGCAACTCGGCCACAACCGCCGCCTCTGCGGCGTCCGCGACCGCGGTCCGCGCTCCTGCCCGCGGTCCCGTCGCGACCCACGACGCGAGCAGGACCACATCGGGTCAGTTCCCGCAAACGCCGTCACTGCGCTCGCTCGAGGCTGTCCGCCGGAGTCCGGCAAATGTGTCCGACTGCGGTCCTGAATGGGGCGTTCTCCCACGGGAACGCCACGGGCCGGATAACCCGGAAATGCGGGACTTCCGCCCACTGGGGTCGTCAGGATTGCCCGGACGCTGGCGCCCGGGCAGCAGAAGGCGATCTCCCACGAGGGGCGCGACGATGTTCTCGTCGCCGACGGGCGACTTCTCCCCACGAAGCACGTGATTGCGGTACCACGCGGTGGCGGGGCGGTGGGTCAGCGCAGGAGCGTGTCGAGGGCCTCGCGGGCCAGCTCGCTGAGCCGGTCGGGGTCGGCGGCGGCCAGTGCGGGCAGCGTCCCGGCGCTGCGGGCGACGCCGATGCCGAGCAGCACGACCGCGGCGATCTCGATCCGCAGCTCGGCCTCCGGGTCGGCGCGGTCGATCTGCGACCGCAACGGGGCCAGCAGCCGCTCCCGCAGCCGCTCCTCGGTCGCCTGCCTGGCGGCCGGGTCGAGGCCGCACCGGAAGACGTTCTGGCTGGCCGCGGTGGCGGTGCCGGACCGCCACTGCTCGATCGTCCGGGCCAGCAGTTCGGCGAGGTCGCGGGCCGGCATCGGCTCGGCGTCGGCGGCCGGGCCGCCACCCCGCCGGCCCTCGCCCGCGCCCGCCGGGCCGGCCGGCTCGGCCGCGGCGGCACCGGCCGTGGCCGCCGTCGGCTCGTCGCCGGTGCCAACCGGGCGTGAGCCGGGCGCCGCGCCACCGGCTGCTGCCGGGCGGACCGCGTCGACCAGCGGGTCGGCGGCGAGCACCGCCCGGTAGAGGCCGTCCTTGCCGCCGAAGTAGCGGGCGATCAGCGCAGCGTCGACACCGGCCCGCTGCCCGACCGCGCGCAGCGCCGTGCCGGCGTAGCCGCGTTCCGCGAACAGCTCGGCGGCGGCGTCGAGCAGGGCTGCCCGGCTGCGCTCCGCGTCCCGGCGGCGCACCCCGCGGGCCCCCGGCGTGTCGGCCCGCGCGGCGGCTGGCTGGGTGTCGCCGTCGGGTGCGGGCGCTGGCGGCCGGGCAGCGCGGATCACCGTTGCCCCGTCCCGCCGGTCCCCCGGGGGGAGCCGGGAGTGGCGCCGTCCGCCAGCGCCAGCGCCCGCGGGGCCGGCACGGCCTGGCCGGCCGGGACACGCTGGCCCGCCGGCTGCCGCCGCGGCGGGCTGCGCCGCAGGGCGATGGCCGGCAGACAGGCGAGCAGGCTGGCGGCGCCGAGCATGACGAACGCGGCGGTGTAGCCGGACTCCCGGGGCAGCACCGCGCCGGCCGGCGTGTAGCCGGCCAGCAGCGAGGCGGCCATGGCGCTGCCCATGGACCCTCCCACCACCCGGATGGCCTGGTTGAAGCTGGTGGCGCTGCCGGTCTCGGCCGGCGGCACGTGGGTGATGATAAGCGTCGGCATGGCCGCGAACGCGGCCCCGATCCCGACGCCCAGCAGCGCGGTCGTGGTGCCCATCTCGACCAGGTGGTGGTGCCTGGCCGCGGCCAGGAAGCTCGCCCCGGCGGCCACCAGCGTGCCGAGCAGCAGGGTGACCGCGGGGCCGAACCGCTCCCCCACCGCCCGCGCCACCGGGGTGGCGAGCAGGGTGCCCACCGACATGGGAGCGATCACCAGCCCGGCCATCGTCACCCCGCCACCGAACCCGTAGCCCGCCCCGTCCGGCGTCTGCACCAGCCGCAGCACCAGCGAGACCGTGCCGAACAGCCCGAAGCCCATCAGCAGGGCGGTCCCGTTGCTGACCATGACCGGCAGCGGCGCCAGGCAGCGCAGGTTGACCAGCGGCGCCCGGCTGACCCGCTCGACCGCGAACCAGCCGGCCGCGAGCGCCACCGCGGTGGCGAACAGCGCCAGCACCGCCGCCGAGCCCCAGCCCCAACGTGGGCCCTGGCTGAAGCCGAGCAGCACGCTGCCCAGCGAGAGCCCGAGCAACGCGGCGCCGGCCACGTCGAACGGCTGACGCTGGCGCACCCGCTCGCCGCGCGGGACCGCCACGGCGATCAGCACGATGGCGATCCCGGTCAGCACGGCGGCCAGCCAGAACGCGTGCCGGTAGTCGACGCGGTCGGCGATCAGGCCGGTCGTCGGGTAGCCGAGCCCGGTGCCGGCGGCGACGGTCACCGACAACACCGCGACCACCGCGACGGCCCGGGCACTGGGCAGGGCGTCCCGGGCAGCCGCGAAGGTCAGCGGCATCACGCCCAGGCCGACCCCCATCAGCCCGCGCCCGACCAGCACCTGCGCGAAGTTCACCCCGGTCGCCGCGATCACCGCGCCAGCGGCCACGAAGGCGAGCCCGCCCATGAGCACGCCCTTGCGCCGCGGCCCGTCGCCGAGCCGGCCCAGCGTCGGCCCGGCGACCGCGCCGACGAGCAGGCTCACCGTGAGCATCCACTGCGCCGCGACGAACGAGACGTGGTACTCCTCGACCATCAACGGGATCATCGGCGCGCCCAGCGTCCCGATCATCGAGACCGTCATACCGGTGTAGACGAGGGTGCCGATCAGCAGCCGCGGCCGGGCGGCCAGCCGGCTGCTCGCCGCCGGCTGCCCCGTGGCGCCCGGCTCGCCCACCGCTCGGCCCGCGTCCGCCGGCCCCGCCAGGCTCTCACCCGCGCCGCGCTGCTCGCCCTGGCCGCTCACGGTGTCTCCCGTCCCCCGCACAACGCGGGAATGCCCACGAGGGATGTCTACGCACGATGACATCCGCCGATGACATTACCGGAGCGTCCGCGACCATGCCAGGCAACACACCAGCCCTGATCACGAGATGTGCCCCACGCGGCTACGAACAGGCCTGTCCACGACCACGCCAGGTCACAGCCTGCGATCGGCGCCGCCGTGATCGCGGGGATGGCCAGGGCGTACCGGCGGGCGTTGACGCCGGGCGTGCCTCACTGCCCGGGCGGCGAGATCATCGTCGTGGGCGTCGTCGTCCGGCCGGCTGCTGGTCGCCGGCCGCGACGCCGTCGCCCGTTGGCGGCGGCGGCTCGCTCGGGGTGGCTAGACCAGCGCGGGGGCCAGCCGGCGCCACTCGTCGAGCGGGAAGGTGTTCGAGTCGGCGGTGAGCACCTGGACACAGACGTGGTCGGCGCCGGCGGCACGGTGCTCGGCGACGCGGGCCGCGATCGCCGCCTCGTCGCCGACGGCGACCACCGCGTCGGTCAGCCGGTCGCTGACCTGGGCGAGGTCGTCGTCGGTGAAGCCGAGCCGGCGCAGGTTGTTGGCGTAGTTCGGCAGCGCGAGGTAGCCGGACAGGAAGCCGCGGGCGATCGCGCGCCCGGCGGAGCGGTCGTCGGTGAGCACGACGGTCTGCTCGGGCAGCAGCAGCGGGCCGGCACCGAGCTCGGCACGCGCGGTGGCGGTGTGCTCCGGGGTGACGAGGTAGGGGTGGGCGCCGCGGGCACGGTCACGGGCGAGCCCCAGCATCTTCGGCCCGAGCGCGGCCAGCACCCGCTCGGCCACCGGCACCGGCGGCGTCGCGGCGTCGAGCTTGTCCAGGAACGACGTCATCGCCCGCAGCGGCGCCCGGTAGCGCCCTGGGCCGTCCCGGTCGATCAGCGGGGCGTGGCTCACCCCGATGCCGAGCAGCAGCCGCTCGCCGTACTGGTCGACCAGCGCGGCCCGGCGGGCGGCGACCTCGGCCGGCTCGTGCATCCAGAGGTTGAGGATGCCGGTCGCGATGACGGTGCGGGTGGTCGCCGCGAGCAGGTTCTGGATCGCCTCGAGGACCGGCCCGCCGACGTCCGGGATCCACAGCGCGCTGTAGCCCAGTTCCTCCAGCTCCGCCGCGGCCTGCGCGGCGGCAGCCGCGTCGCCGTAGCGCAGCTGCATGCTCCAGATCCCGACGCCACCGAGCTCCATGGGCCTCACCCTAACCACTGATCGCCGCGAACCGCATCCGGCCGCTCACGCCCAGCGGGGCCACGGTCCGCGCCCGCGCCGACCCGGTCACGGGGCCATCGGCCGCCCGGTCACCGGGCCATGGGCCGCCCGGTCACGAGCCATCGGCCGACCTGGTCACGTGGTCCCCTCGATGACATCTGTCACATGTCATCGACGAGTGACATCATCGAGAACCCGGCCGCGTTGACTGTGGTTTGCTGTGGGACTCGGAAGATCCGGGACGGCGCCGACGGACAAGCACGCGGCAAGAGAGAGGTGCGAGGTGGTCGTTCAGGAGCAGGTCGTCCTCAACGGGCACGCGGGACGGCTCGTCGGTGACCGGTGGGACCCGGCCGGGTCGCTGCCGCGCCGCGGGCTCGTGCTGCTGCTGCACGGTGGTGGGCAGACCCGGCACTCCTGGCGGCGCACCGGGGAGCGGGTGGCGGCGCTCGGCTGGTCGGCGGTCGCCCTCGACGCCCGCGGCCACGGCGACAGCGACTGGGACCCGCGGGGCGACTACGGCCACCAGGCCCTCGCCGCCGACCTCAACGCCGCGATCGAGCAGCTCGGTGAGAAGCAGCCGGTCCTGGTCGGGGCGTCCATGGGTGGGATCACCGCGCTCATGGCCCAGGCGGCCAACCCCCAGCTCGGCCGGGCGCTCGTCCTCGTCGACATCACGCCGCGGATCGAGCCGGAGGGGGTGAAGAACATCTTCCGGTTCATGACCTCGGCCCCGGACGGGTTCGCGTCGCTGGAGGATGCCGCGGACGCGATCGCCGCCTACAACCCCCACCGCCCGCGCCCGACCAACCTCGAGGGCCTGAAGAAGAACCTGCGGCTGCGCGACGGCCGCTGGTACTGGCACTGGGACCCGGCGTTCCTGCGGCTGCGCGACGAGGCCCGCCGGGATCTCGCCGCCGACGCGGGCGGCGGGAACGGCGGCGACTCCGTCTTCCCGCGGGTCGACTACGAGACGATCGCAGACGAGGCCCGCGAGATGGCCGAGCGGGACGGGCTGCGCGACGCCGCCAGAAGGATCAAGGTCCCGACCCTGCTGGTCCGCGGGCGGCACTCGGACATCGTCAGCGACGAGGGCGTCGCCGAGCTGCTCCAGCTCATCCCGCACGCCGAGTACGTCGACGTCAGCAACGCCGGGCACATGGTCGCCGGGGACGACAACGACGTCTTCGCCGGCCGCCTCGGCGACTTCCTCGACCGCCTCCCGCCCACCGTCGGCTGACCCACGGCCCGCGCCGGTCAGCCGGTCACGGGAAACGGCGGGTCCGCGGCTCGCGCTGGGGCCAGAACCGGGTGAAGAACTTCGGCACCGTCGCCCTGCGCTCCGCCGTCGCCCGGCGCGAGGTGACCAGGGGGCGGGGCGGCTCCTTCGTTATCCGCCGCGGCAGGTGGGTGGTGTCCAGCCAGTTGACGTCGAGACCGCCGCACCGCGGGCAGCGCCGCCCCAGCGCCGGCGACGGGACGGGCACCGAGCCCCGGCAGTACGACTCCACGGTGTCGCCGTCGTAGTCGGTCGCCCGGACCCGCTCGAGGTGCTCTCGCCAGTCCCACCCGCACCGCCGGCAGGTGAACTCGATGTCGACGGGTGCCCGTTCGACCTGCATGGCGACCTCCCGCTGCGCTGGTACCGGTCCTGCCGGTACCGTTCCCGCTGGCCTCCCCCGGCGCACCAGCCGGTGTGCCCCCGCCAGGGGCACTATGTCCCGCCACGGCGGGACCGCCCGCTCTTGTCCCGGCCGGTGCCGCAGGGCCGGGGGCGATTGCCGAGCCGGGGCGGCCCTGCAAGGGTGAGCGTGGGTGGCCGGCCTGCCCGAGCGGGCAGCGGGCCGGCGCGCGGACGACCATGCGGCAGGGGGCCATGACCGACGAGCGCACGGCCCAGGCGGCGCCGGCCCGGGCGGCGGCGTCCGCGGGCTGCGAGCGAAGCCTCGCCGACCACCTGCGCACGCCCGAGCTGGTGTTCGGGATCGTGCGCACCGTCGGCACCGAGACCGCGCCGGTGCTGCAGGAGCTGCACGCCGCCCTGGCCGCCGCGAACTACCTGGTCTTCCGGATCGAGCTGGACGCGCTGCTGGCGCCGGGGATCCCGCCGGCCGACGAGCCGGCCCGCCTCGAGCTGCTCATGGACGCCGGCGACCAGCTGCGCCACCGGCTCGGCCGGGCCGACGCGGTCGCGCTCACCGGGATCCGGGAGATCCACCGCATCCGCGGCTCGGCCGGCGTCGACCACACCCGGCCCCGGGCGTTCGTCCTGGACAGCCTGTCGCACAGGGCCGAGGTCGAGACGCTGCGCCAGGTGTACGGGCGGCGCGCGTTCTTCATCGCCTGCGACGCCCCGCGGCCGGAGCGGGCCCGGCTGCTCGCCCAGCAGTTCGAGCGCAGCGCGGGGCTCGCGCCCACCGAGGCCGAGCAGGCGGCGACGCACGCCGTCGACCGCGACTTCGGGCTGGCCACCAGCCGGACCGCGCCGCCGGTGCCGCGGGCGCTGCGGCTGTCGTCGTCGGCCGCGCTGGAGCGCTGCGACCTGTTCGTCCGCTGCGACGACCCGACCCAGACCCGCCGGCACGTGCGCCGGCTGGTCGAGTGCATCCACAGCCACCCGTTCCACACGCTCACGCTCGACGAGCTCGGTATGGCGGCGGCCTACCGCGGGTCGCTGACGACCGCCGTGCTCGCCCGCCGGGTCGGCACGGCGATCATGGTCGACGAGCAGATCGTCGCGGTCGGCGCGAACGAGGTGCCCAAGGCCGGCGGTGGCTACTACCACGGCGAGAGCCAGCCGGACGGCCGGGAGTTCATGGCCGGCCTTGACGCCAGCGACGGGATCCGCGCCCAGATCCTCGCCGACCTGCTGGCCCGGCTGCGGCCCGGCTGGTTCACCCCGGAGCTGCAGCGGCGCACGATCGCCGAGCTCACCCAGATGGCGGTCAACGACGCGGAGATCCGCGACGCCGACCTGTTCGACGTGATCGAGTACGGCCGGACCACACACGCCGAGATGGTGGCGATCACCTCGGCGGCCCGCCGCGGGATAGCGATCGGCGGCGGCACGCTCTACAGCACGACGCTGCCCTGCCACGAGTGCACCCGCAACATCATCGCGTCCGGCCTGCGGCGGGTCGTCTACCTGGAGCCGTACCACAAGAGCAAGGGCGGGGAGCTGCACCGGGACGCGATCGACCTGTTCCCCGAGCCGGCCACGCGCACCGACCGGGTGTCGTTCGAGCCGTTCTCCGGCTTCTCCCACCGCCGGATCTCCGACCTGTTCTCCTGGGTGCCGCGCAAGGCCGACGACGTCCGCCGCGACCGGGGCGAGCCGATCCGCCTGGACGGGCGGGCCGTGATCTGGCGCGCCCACGAGGCGGCGCTGCGCCCCAGCATCAGCGACCAGCGGTTCGCCGAGACCGACCAGCTCACCTGCATGATCACCGAGCTGCGGGTGCTGGCCGCGCTCCAGGAGCCGCGCCCGCGCGCCGCCTGCCCGGCCCTGGCCGAGCTGGACACGCTGCTGGACACGATCGCCGCCACGCTCGACGGCGGCACCACCGCGTCGGCGGCCGGCTAGCGACCGCAGCCGCCGGCACCGGCCGGCCACGCGTCCGCCACCCCGGCCGCCGGTCCGGCCGCACCCGCGCCCCGGCCGGCGGGCGCTGGCGCTACTCGCCGTTCAGCGAGCCTGGCGGCAGGTGGCTGACGTCGTTGAAGGCGTGCAGGACGGCGGGGCCGTCGCCGTACCAGGCGATCGTCGTCAGCGAGGCGAGGTCGAGGTGCAGGCGGTAGAACACCGACGGGTCGGCGGCCAGCGCCAGCGACGTGGCGGACTTGATCGGGCCCATGTGGCTGACCAGCAGCAGGCGGGCGCCGGGGTGGCCGGCGCGCAGCCGGTCGATGGCGGCGCCGACCCGGGCCACCGTGGCGGCCAGGCTCTCCCCGCCCGGCGGTGGGACCTCCGGGTCCGCGAGCCACGCGGTGAGCGCGTCCGGGAAGCGCTCGCGGGCCTCGGCGAAGGTCAGGCCCTCCCAGGCGCCGAAGTCGGTCTCGCGCAGGTCGTCGTCGGTGACCAGCTCGACCGCACCGCGGCGGCCGTCCGGCGTCACCAGGCCGGGCAGCACCGCCTCGGCGGTCTGCCTGGCGCGCTTGAGCGGTGAGCTGACCACCAGGTCGAACACCTCGCCGGCCAGCCGGGACGCGACGGCCGCCGCCTGGGCCAGGCCGGTGTCGGTGAGCGGCGCGTCGATCGAGCCGCCGAACCGCTTCTGCACCGACACCTGGGTCTGCCCGTGCCGCAGCAGCACGGTGCGGGTCGGCGGGGCCGGCGGGGCCACCCAGCCGGTGAGCCGGCGGGTGGTGGGATCGGGCACCGGGGCCGGGT
>JADGHD010000107.1 GCA_019689615.1 Frankia sp.
CGGCGCCGGCCTGGCCGTGGTGGACGGTCGCCGGGGTCAGCAGGCCGATCCCGGAGTGCCGGTGATCGTTGTTGTAGTGGTGGAAGAACGTTCGGCACCAGGCTCGGGCCTGCTGGATCGTGTCGAACGAGGCGGGAAAGTCGGGCCGGTATTTCAACGTCTTGAAGTGGGCTTCGGAATATGGGTTGTCGTTCGACACTCGCGGCCGGGAATGGGAGCGGGTGACGCCGAGGTCGGCGAGGAGCAGGGCGACGGTCTTCGAGGTCATCGAGGTGCCGCGGTCAGCGTGGATCGTGAGCTGGTCGGCCTCGACGCGCTGCTTCTCGCAGCTCGCCGTGATGAGATCTTTCGCGAGTGCCGCGGACTCGGTGTCGGCGACCATCCAGCCCACGACGTAACGGCTGTACACGTCGATGACGACATACAGGTAGAAATAGCTCCATTTCTTCGGGCCGCGTAGCTTTGTGATATCCCACGACCATACGGCGTTCGGTTTCTCCGCCACCAGTTCCGGTTTGACATGAGCGGGATGGGTCGCCTGCCGACGACGCTCACCGGTCTCGCCGAGATCGGCCAGGACCCGGTACATCGTGCGCGGCGACGCCAGGTAGACCCCCTCGTCCAGCAGGGACGCCCAGACCTGGTCCGGAGCGGCGTCGACGAACCGCTCCGAGTGCAGCACCTCGACCAAGCGGGCCCGCTCCGCCGGCGAGAGCGCCGCTGGCTGACGGCGCTCCTTGTGCGGGATCGGCGCACGCCGGGCCGGTGCAGGGCTTTTTCGGTGCCGCCGGTAATGCGTCGCCCGCGATCGTCCCAACGCGGCACACGCCGCCTTCACGCCGATCCGCCCGGCGAGTTCCGGGAGCCGTTCCTCGACGATCCTTTCTACTTCCGCGGCGAGTTCGGGCCGTCCGAGCCGTCGGGAATGCCCTCGGAGAGCTTCTCCAAGAGCTCCGACACTTTTCCCTGGACTTCGATCACGAAGCGGGCCTTCGCCAGCTCCTTTTCCAACCGCTCCTTCTCCGCCCGCAACTTCTCCAGCTCACGGTCACGCTCGTCGACCGCCGGCCGGCCCTTCGGCTTCGACAACCCCGCCAACGCACCGGCGTCACGAGCCTTCCGCCACTCCACGATGTGCGCCGAATACAGCTTCTCCCGACGCAGAATCGCACCCTTCGCTCCCGGACCGGTCGCAGCCTCGTACTCCGCGAGAATCCGCAGCTTGTACCCCGGCGAGAACTGCCGCCGCCGCGCCTTCGGCTCCACCTCCGGATCCGGCCGCGACCGGTCGCCCTCGCGATCTCCCACCCGACCATCATCGACCAGGCCCCGCCTGGCCGTCACCGCCACCACCACGATCTTCCTCTCCCAACCCGCCCTGGTCACAAGATGGTACGAACCACCTGTCTCAGATCACCTTGACGGGTAGGGCATCGAGCTGGAGGGCCGCAGCGACGAGTTCCGTGAGCTCGCCGACAGCTTCGACGCGATGCTGGCCCAGCTCGAGGCGCGCGACGCCGAACTACGAAGGTTCGCCGCCAACGCCTCCCACGAACTGCGTACGCCTTTGGCGATCATGCAGACCCTGCTCGAGGTCGCCCGGAACGACCCGAGCCGTCCCAGCACTGAACTCGACGAGCGGCTGCGCGCGGTCAACGCCCGGGCGATCGAGCTCACCGAGGCACTGCTGTTGCTGAGCAAAGTGGACCAGCGGTCGTTCGTCCGCGAGACCGTCGACCTCTCCCTTGTCGCCGAGGAGGCCACCGAGACACTCCTTCCGCTCGCGGAGAAGCACGGCGTCTCGGTCGAGGTCTGCGGTACCGCGGCGTTCACCAGCGGATCGTCGGCCCTGCTGCTGCAGCTGACCACGAACCTGCTGCACAACGCCGTCGTTCACAACCTGTCGAAGAACGGTACCGTGCGGATTACCACGGCGGCCGAGCCGGGTTGGGCGGTGCTCACGGTCGAGAACACCGGTGAGGAGCTCAGCCCGCAGCTGGTCGCGACCCTCACCGAGCCCTTCCAGCGAGGCACGGGACGCGCGCGCCGCGACCAGGCGGGTGTCGGCCTGGGCCTCGCGATCGTCAAGAGCATCGCCCGGTCGCACGACGGAACGCTGTCCCTTGGCGCCCGCCCGCAAGGCGGCCTGACGGTCACGGTGCGGCTGCCTGCCGCCCGGCCGTCAGCGTAGGAGCGCGGTCACGCCGCTAATTCGGATACTGCCGTGATCGGGAAGTCGAAGTACGTGTCCGGGTACGGCTCGTTCCGCAGCGTGTAGTGCCACCACTCGAACTCGTACGGGATGAACCCGCTGCTCTCCATGATCGAGAGCAGGCACTGCCGGTTGCGGGCCTCGGCCGCCGTGATGCCGGCGGCGCCGTGATGCGAGATCGGGTCCATGAGGTCGTAGTCGCCGCCCATCCGGACGAGCTCCCCGGTCTCAAGGTGGTAGAGCGACAGGTCGACCGTGCTGCCGCGACTGTGGCTCGACCGGACGGCCAGATAGCCCTTCTCGAACAGCTCGGCCCGCTCGAGGTTCGGGTAGTGGCGCTGCTTCGTCCGCCCGTCCTCCGGCTCCCGCGACCAGCGCAGAAAACGGTCGACCGCGCGCTGCGGCCGGTAGCCGTCCCACAGCAGCAGGCCGAAGCCGAGTGACTCGGCCCGCTCCTGCGCGCAGGCCAGGGCGGCGCACAGCGCTTTCGTCCCGGAGACGCGGTTTGCCAGGTACCCGTCGACGGGCCGGCCGGTGAAGTTGTCCCAGGTGGCGTACTTGGCGTCCCAGCGGATGCCGGGCACGTGCTCGTCGATGAACACGAAGTCGGCGTTCATCGCTTCTTCCCGTACAGGGTCAGCGACACGAGCCGGTCGATCAGGTCCGGCAGGGGCACGCCGGCGGCGGCCATCATCCTCGGATAGCGGCTGTAGGAGGTCAGGCCGGGCAGCGTGTTGACCTCGTTCAGCACCACTCGTCCGTCGTCGGTGAGGAACATGTCCACCCGTGCGAGCCCCTTGCAGCCCAGGGCGCGGTAGACAGCGTTGGCAGTGTACTCGACGAGCCGGCGCGACTCCTCGGTGATGTCGGCGGGGACGATGAAGGTCGCGTTCTTCGAGCCGCTCTCGGGCGATTCCTCGTGATGGATGCGGAAGAAGCCGTGCGAGAGGGCGACCCGGTCGAGCTCGCCGGCGACGAGGCCGAACCGTTCCGCGAGGATCGCGCAGCCGATCTCGCTGCCGGCGACGGCCTCCTCGATCAGTACCTTCGTGTCGAACCGGCGGGCGGCCGCGAGCGCGCCCGGCAGTTCCTCCGCTTCGGCGACCTTGCTGACGCCGAACGAGGATCCGGAGCGAGCCGGCTTCACGAAGACCGGATACGCAAGCTCGCTCGGGTCGGGCTTGTCCATGCCCTCGACGATCCAGTAGTTCGGTGTCGCGATTCCGGCCGCGCGGCAGACGGTGTAGGTCAGCGCCTTGTCCATGCAGACCGCGGAGCTTGGGATGTCGCAGCCGACGTAGGGGATGCCGGCGAGCTCCAGCAGGCCCTGGATCGCCCCGTCCTCGCCGAGCCTTCCGTGCAGGACCGGGAAGACAACGTCGAGGCGGACCGTCTCGTAGCGGCCGTTGTCCAGGACGAGCAGTCCGTGGACGCTGCGGTCCGGCGACAGCACGGCCGGCCGGCCGGCGCCGGCTGCCCAGTCCGCGTCCGGCGAGTCGCACAGCCGCCACTCGCCGTCCGTGGTGATGCCGATCCAGAACGGCTCGTACCTGGCTGTGTCGAGGCTCCTCGCGACCTCGCGCGCGGACCTGACCGAGACGGGGTGCTCCTCGCCGGCACCACCGAACAGGAAGCCGACCCGCACCCTGGTCATGCCGGCCTCCCCAGCGCGAAGTCCAGGCAGGTGCCGAGGGTGTTCTCGACCATGTCGCGCAGGGCGTGCCCGGTGTAGTAGGCGGTGTGCGGACTGATGAGCACGTTGGGCATCTCCTGGAGCCGCGAGAGCAGCCCGTGCTCCATGGGACGGCCGCGCCAGTCGGCGTAGAAGACCCCTTCTTCCCCCTCGAGGACGTCCAGTGCCGCTCCGGCCAGGTGGCCCCTCTCCAGGGCGGCCAGCAGGGCGGCGGTGTCGAGGAGCTGGCCGCGCCCGGTGTTGATGACGAACGCGCCCCGCTTCATCTCCGCGATCCGCGCCCGGTCGAGGAGATGGCGCGTCTCGGCGGTCAGCGGGGTGTGCAGGGTGACGATGTCGCTGTTCCGCAGCAGCTGGCCGAGCGGCCGATAGCCGGCGGGGGAGCGCTGCGGGCGGATGTCGTGGGCGAGGACCCGGCAACCAAATCCGCGCAGCCGGTTGATGACCGCGGTGCCGATGCGGCCCGCCCCGACCACGCCGACCGTCAGGTCACGCAGTTCCGTGCCCCGCGCGGATGGCAGGCGGTAGTCGTGGGCGTCGGTGCGCCGCACGGTCTCCTTGCCGTGCCGCAGGACCATCAGCATCAGCATCAGCGTGTAGTCGGCCACGCTGTCGGGTGAGTAGGAGACGTTCCCGACGGACAGGCCGATGCTCTCCGCGTAGGCCACGTCGATGTGGTCGTAGCCGATGCTCCGGGTCGACACGTACTCGACGCCGGCCCGGCGCAACGCCCGCAGGGTGTCGTGGGACACCCGCGTCCTGTGGCCGATGCTGACGCAGCGGTTCCCGGCCGCCAGGTCGGCATTGGCCGCGCACACGGCGGCCTCGGTGATCGTGAGCGCGGCACCGAACCGAGGCGCCAGCTCTCGGAACAGAGCGGCCTCATCCGGCTCGCATCCGTAGACCGTGATCCCGGCCGTGGCGCGCGCAGGCGACACCAGCGACCGCGGGGGAGGGGCAGCAGTTCGTACTGGTCCGCTGGGGCTCATGCCCTCAGCCAAGCGGGCCTGGCGTTGCCCGGGCGTATCCGGTTTCCGATACGCCGGCGATATGTGGCCGGGTGCAGGCTGGCGCCAGGCCGTCCGCGTCTCGTCGCCGGTGGGGGAGTGCGGCTGCTCGAGGCAGGCGGGGACGCGGGCCGGCCCGACAGGCGGTTCGCCAGCCGCGCCGGGCACCGCGCTCACGACGTCCTCCCGACCACGATCCCGCGGACGATATGCGGCGCCGTCCGCGGTGGCGCTGGTAGCGGCCCGTAGCCGCGCCACGGCAGCGGCGGGTGCGCCTGGCACCGCTTGACCCTCTTCGCCGGGCCCGGCTAGCTTGGCAAAAGCGACGAACTGTAGCAGATATTCGCGAGCCTCATCGGTCTGCCGGGCGAAGGTCGGGCGCCGTGGTGGCCCTGCCCGGCGAGGCCGGTCATCCGGCGGCAACGGCGCACGTCTCGGAAGGTGGTGGCATCATGATGGCCGTGGTGACCAGCCGGCACGGCCGGACCCTCGTCATCCGCATCGACCGGGAGAGCAAGCGCAACGCCCTCAACGCCGAGGTCACCGCCGGGATCGACCAGGCGATGAACGAGCTCGAGGACGACCCCGAGCTGTGGTGCGGGATCCTCACCGGAGGGACCCAGATCTTCTCCGCCGGTGCCGACCTGAAGACCGGTCCGGGTGAGCCGACGCCGCGCGGCGGACTGGTGGGGCTCATCCAGCGGGAGCGGGCCAAGCCGCTGATCGCGGCGGTCGAGGGCCTGGCGCTGGGAGGCGGGGTCGAGCTGGTCCTGTGCTGCGACATGGTCGTCGCCAGCCGCACCGCCGCCTTCGGCCTTCCCGAGGTCAAGCGGGGACTGATGCCGGACTTCGGCGGCGCGTTCCGGATCACCCGCGTCCTGCCGCGAAACATCGCCAACGAGCTGCTGGCGACCGGCGACAACCTCTCCGCCGAACGCGCCGAGCGCCTCGGCTTCGTCAACATCCTCACCGAGCCCGGAGGCGCCCTCGACGCCGCGCTCGCCCTTGCCGAGCGCATCAACGCGAACGCCCCCCTGGCGGTGCGTGCCGCGCTGCGGACCGCCCGCCGCGAGGTCGCGCCCGACGAGTCGGCCATCTGGGAGCACAGCCACAACGCGCACGCCGAGCTGCTGAAGACCGCCGACCTCAGGGAAGGAATCGACGCCTTCTTCGCCCGCCGGCCACCCGTCTGGACGGGCCGCTGACGGTCGACGGCCTGCTGGTTCGCGATCGCCTCCGCCGCCGCAGCCCTCGCCCGCGTACCCGGCCCGGATCGCCGCGCGGCCGGCTTCAGCGGGCCACCGCACGGGCATTCGGCCGTGCGGACCAACGTCGTCCGTCCCGAGGGGAGTGGCTCGGCGGCGCCCGGGCCTCCCGAGGCCGTCGTCGGCGGTAGAACTGGACCCGCGGTGGCCGGAAAAGATATAGATGTTACGGTCCTGCGAGGTTCGGATGCGGGGAGTGGCGCCGAGGCGTGCGTCACGTCGCCGCCGGGCCCGCGCCGCCGACACACCGTCCGCCGAGGGGAGACGGGATGGACACGACGCTGGTCGAACGAAGCGACGGCCTCGTCACGGTGACCTTCAACCGTCCGGAGAAGAAGAACGCGCTGAACGCGACCAGCTGGGCCGAGCTCGACCGCGTCCTCACCGAGGTCGCCAACAACCCGGGCGACCGCGCCCTGCTGCTCACCGGCGCCGGCGGCAACTTCTCCTCGGGCGCGGACCTGGCCACGACCCCCGAGGAGCGGGAGAAGGGTCTGACCGGGCACGGGCCGCAGGCGGTCCTGAACGAGATGCGGATCGTCGGCGACATCATCAACCGGCTCCACCACCTGCCGAAGCCGACGATCGCGGCGGTGGACGGGGTGGCCGTCGGGGTGGCGCTGGGCATCGCCCTGGCCTGTGACCTGGTGATCGCCAGTGACCGGGCCCGGTTCTGCGAGGTGTTCGTCCGTCGCGGCCTCGCGCTCGACGGCGGGACGTCGTGGACGCTGCCCCGGCTGGTGGGCACGCGGCGGGCCAAGCAGCTGGCGTTCTTCGGCGACATGCTCAGCGCCCAGGACGCGCTGGCCTGGGGGCTGATCAACGAGGTGGTGCCGGCCGAGGAGCTGCCCAAGGTCGCCGGGGACCGGGCCAGGCGGCTGGCCAACGGGCCGACGATCGCGCTGAGCCTGATCAAGCGGCTGCTGGACGCAAGCGGCTCGCTCACCTTCGAACAGGCGGTCGAAGAGGAGGCGCGGGCCCAGCACATCGCCTACACGACGAAGGACATGATCGAGGGGATCACCGCGTTCCTGGAGCGCCGCGAGCCGAGGTTCACCGGGCAATGAGCGTCGATCTGGTGGTGTCCGCGACGCCCGAGCAGGAGCTGCTCGTCGAGACGAGCGCACGGTTCATCGCCTCCACGCTGCCGCTGTCGCAGGTGCGCGCGCTCGCCGAGGCCGGGCGCGCCCCCGACGCCGGCTACTACGAGACGGCGGCCTCGCTCGGCTGGTTCGGGATGCTGGCCGACGAGCGGCACGGCGGCGGGAGCGCGTCGGGCAACGGCGTGCTGGACGCCGCGGCCGTGGCCGCCGAGCGGGGCGCCGGGCTGCAGCCGGGGCCGTTCGTCGGGACGAACGTGGCCGTCGCCGCGCTGGCCGGCGCGCAGCCGCGGCACGCCGAGCTTGTCGGGCGCCTGGTCCGCGGCCAGGCGCGGGCGACCTGGGTGGCCGGGGCGGTGGCCGGGCTGACCCCGGACACCGGCCGGGTCGTGGCCAGCGCCGACGGGGACGGCTACGTCCTGCGGGGCAGCGTGCGCCACGTGGCCGACGCAGACGAGTGCGACCATCTGCTGGTCACGGCGGACGGCGTGGACGGGCCCGTCCAGCTCGTGGTCGACGCGAACGCCCCGGGCGTCGGGCGCCGCCGGCTGGAGGGCATGGACATCACCCGGCGCGGCTTCGCCGTCTCCTTCGACGACGTGCGGGTGGGCGCGGACGCGCTGGTCGGCGAGCCGGGCGCGGGGGCGCGCGAGGCGGTCGAGCGGGAGCTGGCGATCGCCGCCGTCCTCACCGTGGCGGAGTCGGTGGGGGCGATGCACCACGACTTCACGACGGCTGTCGAGCACGCCAGGACCCGGATCGCGTTCGGCCGGCCGATCGGCTCGTTCCAGGCGGTGAAGCACCTGCTTGCCGACACGAGCCTGTCGCTGGAGATGGCCAAGGGCCTTGTGGTGGCGGCAGCCGAGGCGCTCGGGGAGGGCGCCGCGAACGCCATCGAGCTCGCGCACGCGGCCAAGTCGTTCGTCGCCGAGCGCGGCATCGAGCTCACCCACGCCTGCTTCCAGGTGCTCGGCGGGATTGGCTACACCTGGGAGCACGACCACCACCTGTTCATGCGCCGGCTGGGGGCGGACGCGGTGGCGTTCGGCTCGGCGCAGTGGCACCGCGCCCGGCTGGGCGAAGGGATCGGAGTCGGCTGATGCGGGACGTCACGCAGGACCCGGCACGAGATGAGGGCCAGGACGGGCGGACACAGCCGCCGCCGTTGGCGGAGTACCGCGCGCGGGCGCGGGCGTGGATCGCGGAGAACCTCGAGCGGGCGTCCGGTTCCCGGGTGGAGTACCGGGTTGGCGAACCGGCGGACCTCGCCGCCGAACGGCGCCTGCAACGCAGGCTCTACGCGGCCGGCTACGCGGGCATCAGCTGGCCCCGCGAGTACGGCGGCCAGGGCCTGCCGGCCGAGTACGAGCGGGCCTTCCGGCTGGAGGCCCGGGGCTACCGGCTGCCGGACTTCGGCGTCGTCGGCGGCACCACCTATGGCGTGTGTGCGCTGACGATGCTCGCCCACGCCTCGCCGGAGTTCCGCCGCCGGCACATCCCGAGGATCCTCGCCGGCGACGAGCTGTGGGTGGAGTTCTTCTCCGAGCCGGCGGCCGGGTCCGACCTCGCCGGCGTGCGCACCACGGCGACCCGTGACCCCAGCGGCACGTGGATCCTCAACGGATCGAAGATCTGGAGCAGTGGTGCCTACTACGCCGACTGGGGCATGTGCCTGGCCCGCACGAACTGGGATGTGCCCAAGCACCGCGGGCTGACCTGGTTCGCCGTGCCGGCCACGGCGCCGGGCGTGACCATCCGGCGGATCCGGCAGATCACCGGCGACGCCGAGTTCTGCGAGGAGTTCTTCGACAACGTCGAGCTGTCCGACGACGACGTCATCGGCGAGGTCGACAACGGCTGGACCGTCACCCAGACCATGCTGCTGTTCGAGCGCGGCGGCGGGGCAGCGCACGACTCGTCGCGGCGGGTCGCGCCCCGGGGCATCGCGCCCGACCTCGTCGAGCTCGCCCGCTCCGTCGGCCGGCTCAACGACCCGCTGGCCCGCGACCTCATCGTGCGGGCCCACGTCGACGACCTCGCCCGCCGCGCGCTGCTGGCCCGGCTCGGCCAGCGGATGACCCGCGACCCCGGCACCGCCGCGAGCCTGGCCTCCTACGGCAAGCTGTCCTCCGGCGTCTACGACCCCATCCGCGCGAGGCTCGCCATGGAGATCGGTGGGCCCGACGCCGTCGCCTGGGAGCGCGACGACGCCGACCCGGCGGCCACGGCCCAGGCGAAGGCGGCGGAGGCCTTCCTCGGCAGCCGGTTCATGTCGATCGCCGGCGGCACGAACGAGATGCAGCGCAACACGATCGGCGAACGCGTGCTCGGGCTGCCGCGCGAGCCGTCGTTCGACCGCGACAAGCCGTTCCGGGAGGTCCTCCAGGACGCCCGCGCCTGGACCGGGCGCGGCGGCTCCAGCAGGTGACGGCCAGGACCAGGAGGGAATGCGGGACATGGCGAGCAGCCAGCTGACCGAGCTCGGCTTCTACACGCTGGCCGGGCACTCCGACACGCCGCGCGACCTGGTCACCGAGGTCCGGGCCGGCGAGGAGCTCGGGCTGGGGTCGGCGTTCATCTCCGAGCGGTTCTCCACCAAGGAGGCGGCGGCGCTCAGCGGCGCGGCCGGCGCGATCAGCGAGTCGCTGGGCATCGCGACCGCGGCCACCAACCACCACACCCGCCACCCGCTGGTGACCGCGGCCTTCGCCACGACGATGCACCGCCTCACCGGCGGGCGCTTCGCGCTGGGCCTCGGCCGCGGCTTCGATCGGCTCTGGCAGGCGATCGGGCTCGCGCCGGTCACCAACGCCAGGATCGAGGACTTCGTCGGGCTGGTGCGCCGGCTGTGGCGGGGCGAGATGGTCCTCGGCCACGACGGCCCGGCCGGGAAGTACCCGTACCTGCACCTCGACCCGGACTTCGACGAGGACGTGCCGGTCATGATGGCCGCGATCGGGCCGAAGAGCCTGGAGCTCGCCGGGCGCTGCATGGACGGCGTCGTCCTGCACACCTTCTTCTCCGACACGGCGATGACCCGCTCCGTCGAGGCCATCCGCCGCGGCGCCAAGGAGGCCGGGCGCGACCCAGACAGCATCCGGATCTGGTCGGTCCTGGCCACCATCGGCGACCACATCGCCCCGGAGCTGCGGCTGCGCAAGACCGTCGGGCGGCTGGCCACCTACCTGATCGGCTACGGCGACATCCTGGTCAGGGTGAACGACTGGGATCCCGCGGTGCTGGAGCGCTTCCGCGCCGACGAGTTCGTCAGCAGCTTCCGCGGCGCGTTCGACGCGAAGGCGAACCAGTCGGAGCTGGAGTACCTGGCCACCCTGCTGCCCGAGGAGTGGCTCGCGGCGAGCGCCACCGGCAGCCCGCAGCAGTGCGCGGCGGCCGTCGCCCGCCAGTTCGACCTGGGCGTCACCGGCGTGATCCTGCACGGGGCGACGCCGGAGGAGCTCGCCCCGGTCGTCGCGGCCTACCGGGAGATCCGCCCGGCCGCGGTGTCGTCGCTGCCGGCCAACCCCGGCCGGCTGAGCTGACCCACGGCGCCCGCGCGCGGCCGGCAGGCGGACACCGGGCCGACCGCGCGCCGGGCCCGGCCGCGGGCCCCGGTCGGCCCGCCCGCCGTCAGAACTCGTGCTGCATGAGGTCGATGACGGTCTTGGCGCGCTGGGCGAGCATGACCTTGCCGACGACCGCCATGTGCTCGGCCCAGTGCGCCTCGGCCCCGGCCGCGTCGCCAGCCTCGATCAGCGTGACCAGCCGGGCCTGGGAGCGCAGGCCGCGCAGTCGGGTGGCGCTGGTGTCCCCGCCGGAC
>JADGHD010000108.1 GCA_019689615.1 Frankia sp.
ACGCGCGGACGCTCGCCCGCAGGGCGGCGTTTGCGGCGAGCGCGGCAGCGTGCACCTGCGGGAAACCGCCGCCGAGGACCAGCGCCGCCGTGCCGGCGGGCAGCGCCTCATCGGCCGTCGGGTCGAAGCGCACGACCTCGGCGCCGGCTGCGGCGAGCAGCTCCGTCGTCTCCGCGTAGCCGAAGGTGAACGCCGGGCCGCCCGCGACCGCCACCACCGGACGCCCTCCGGCGGGCGAGCCGGGCCAAGGGACGGAGGGCTGGGACAGGTCCGCCGCCTCGGCGCCCGCGGCGACCACGACCCGCGGGTCCCAGGGCCGCGTCGCGAGGTCCGGCGCCGTCCGGGCGAGCGCGAGCACCGCGTCGAGGTCGACGTCGCGGCTGATCCGGCCGCCGAGGGCGGCGACGGCGTCGCGGGCGGGCGCGGCCCGTTCGGCGGCCGGTACCAGGCCGAGGTGTCGCGACGGCGTGGCCAGGTCGTCGCGGCGGCCGACGACCCCCAGCACGGGCATGTCGATCTCCGCCATCGCGGCCCGCAGGATCTCGGCGTGCCGGGCGCTCCCGACCTGGTTGAACACGACGCCGCCGATCCGGACGGCCGGGTCGAAGGAACGGAAGCCGTGCACCGTCGCCGCGACTGACCGGCCGGCGGCCCGCGCGTCGACGACCAGGACGACGGGCGCGGCCAGCAGCCTGGCGACGTGAGCCGTCGAGCCAAAGCCGGGCCGGGCCGCGTGCCCGTCGAACAGGCCCATGACGCCCTCGATGACGGCGACGTCGGCGCGCCGTGGGGTGAGCGCGCCGTGCAGGAACAGCGGCGCGACCCGGTGCTCGCCGACCAGCCACGGGTCGAGGTTGCGGCCCACCCGGCCGGCGGCCAGCGCGTGGTAGGTCGGGTCGATGTAGTCCGGGCCGACCTTGTGCGGCGAGACGGCGAGCCCGCGCGCCCGCAGCGCGGCGAGCAGGCCGGTGGCGATGGACGTCTTGCCCGCGCCGCTCGCCGGCGCGGCGACGACGACCCGCGGGATCCTCACGGCGTGGCCGGCGCCGGGACAGGGACCGACGGCGGCGCGGTCACCACTCGATGCCCCGCTGCCCCTTCTGGCCGGCGTCCATCGGATGTTTGATCTTGGCCATCTCGACGACCAGGTCGGCCGCCTCGACCAGTCGCGGGTGCGCGCGGCGGCCGGTAATGACGACGTGCTGGAAGCCGGGCCGTGCGGCGAGCGTGGCCACGACGTCCTCGATGTCCACCCAGCCCCACTCGATCACGTAGGTGAACTCGTCGAGCACCAGCAGGCCGTAGGTCTGCGCGGCGAGGTCGGCCTTGATCTGCTCCCAGCCCTCGGCGGCGGCCGTGGCGTGGTCGTCGAGCGGCCCGCGCTGGGTCCATGACCAGCCCGAGCCCATCTTGAACCAGTTCACCGGCGCGCCCTGGCCGGTCTGCTTGTAGACCTGGCCGAGCGCCCGCAGCGCGTTCTCCTCGCCGACCTTCCACTTCGCGCTCTTGACGAACTGGAACACCCCGATCGGCCAGCCCTGGTTCCAGGCCCGCAGCGCCAGCCCGAACGCCGCCGTCGACTTGCCCTTCATGTCGCCGGTGTGGACGATCACCAACGGCCGATTGCGCCGCGTCCGCGTGGTCAGGCCGTCGTCGGGGACACTGGTGACCTTTCCCTGCGGGGCCATCAGGCCGCGTCCCGCAGCGCGCGGACGGCGGCAGCGAGCCCGGCGCCGACGGCGGCGTCGTCCAGCGGCGGGGCGGCCGGCCGGTCTCGTCTCCCGCCGGCCCGGTTCGGTCCGACGCCGGGTGTGGCCAGCTCGGCGAGGCCGAGCACCGGTGCGCCCAGCATGGCGGCGAGCGCGCCGGCGAGCCCCAGGCGGACCCGGCCCGTCTCGCAGTCGACGACGACCGCGGCGACCCGGGCGCGGGCGAGCAGCGCGGCCGCCGCCCCCGGCCGGGGCCCGGCGGTGTGCCGGCCATCGGTCAGCACGACGAGCAGTGCCCGGCGACTCGGGTCGCGCAGCCGCTCCCGGGCCAGCGTGCGGTGCGCGAGCAGCAGACCGTCGGCCAGCGGCGTCCGCCCACCTGTCGGCAGGTCCGCGAGCCGCGCCGCGGCGACCTCCACCGACGACGTCGGTGGCAGCGTCAACTCGGCGGCCTCGCCGCGGAACGTGACCATGCCGATCTTGTCGCGGCGCTGGTAGGCGTCGAGCAGCAACGACAGCACCGCGGCCTTGACCGCGCCCATCCGGGCCCGGGCCGCCATCGAGCCGGAGGCGTCGACGACGAAGAGCACCAGGTTGCCCTCCCGGCCCTCGCGGCGGGCCTGGCGCAGGTCGGCGGGACGTAGCGCCAGACCCGGTCCGCGCCGGGCTCGGGCCGGCTGGTGCGGCGCGGCGGCCAGCATCGTCGCGACGACGTGCAGGTCGCGTGGCCGGCCGGGCGGAACCTGGGCGCCGACGATCGCGCCGCGGCCGGTGACCGCGCGGGAGCGCCGGCCGGGAACGCCCCGGCCCACGCCGGGAACCTCGAGTCGGCGCACCCGGTACGCCGCCGATGACGGTGCGACGACGCGGGCCGGTGCCTCGGCCGCGGGCCGGGCCGCGGCGGGCGTCCGGTCACCGTCGGCGGACGGGCCGGCGGTGTGCCCCCTGGCGGGCGTCTCGTCGCCGGGCGGTCTGGCGGCAACACCGCCTCCGGGCCCATCCGGGCCGCGGCGCGGACCCGGCCCGGCGTCACCCGGCCCGGTAGCGCCGTGGCCGTTCGGCTCGTCGGGAGCGGGATCGTGGTCCACCTCGTCGGCGAGGTCCGCGCGGGCCGCCTCCAGCGCCGCGCCGAGTGCCTCGGGGGCCAGACCGGGCGCGTCGAACGGGTCGCGGCGGCGGCGGTGCGGCAGGGCGAGCGCCGCGGCGGCGCGGACGTCGGCCTCGGTGACCTCGTCGCGGCCCGCCCATGCGGCGTGCGCGAGCGCGGCCCGCGCGGTGACGAGGTCGGCGCGCAGCCCGTCGACCTCGAACGCGGCGCACACCGCCGCGATGCGGGTGAGCTCCCGGTCGGGCAGGCGCACCGCCGGCAGCGCCGCGCGGGCCGCCGCGATCCGCGCCGACAGCGCCCGTTCGGCCTCGGCGTACTGCTCGGCGAAGGCCGCGGGGGCGGCGTCGAACGCCAGTCGGCGGCGGACCACCTCGGCCCGCGCCGCCGGCTCGCGCGGCGCCACGACCTGCACGGTGAGGCCGAACCGGTCGAGCAGCTGCGGGCGAAGCTCGCCCTCCTCGGGGTTCATCGTGCCGACCAGCAGGAACCGGGCGGCGTGCCGGACCGACACCCCGTCGCGTTCGATATGCGCGACACCGAGCGCCGCCGCGTCGAGCAGCAGGTCGACGAGGTGGTCGTGCAGCAGGTTGACCTCGTCGACGTAGAGCACGCCACGGTGCGCGGCGGCCAGCAGACCCGGCTCGAACGCCACGACGCCCGCGGTCAGCGCCCGCTCGAGGTCCAGTGAGCCGAGGATGCGGTCTTCGGTCGTGCCCACCGGCAGCTCGCACAGGCGGGTCGGCCGGCTCGTGGCCGCGGCCGGGGTGTGCGGGCCGTCGGGGCAGTCGTCCGCCGGCTGGGCCGGGTCGCAGGAGAAGCGGCAGCCCGCCACCACGGCCACCGGTGGCAGCACCGCGGCCAGGGCGCGCACCGCCGTCGACTTTGCCGCGCCCTTCTCGCCACGGATGAGCACGCCGCCGATCTCGGGTGCGATCGCGTTGAGGATCAGAGCCAGCCGCAGATCGTTCATGCCGACGATCGCGCTGAAGGGGAAGGGGGGCACCAGGCACCACCTCACGTCGGCAGGTGTCCGCGCCTGCCGCTCGTACGGGCCCGGGAACGTCTGCCCACGGGCGGGCGGCCGAGGTGTTCTGGCTCACCGCGCCCTCACGGGCCGCGGCTCACAGTGGCGGGACCGCCCCGGCCTTGGCGCCTCGCGCCGCACCGGAGTTCCCCTCGTGTCGCCTGGCAGGCATCGTGCCATGAGCGCGCGGCTCATGGATAGTGACGAGGAACACACAGGGACCGGTTCGCCCCAACCGGCGCCCCTCGCGGGCGTCGCCGTGCACAATGCCCGATGTGCCAGCCGCCCCCGCCCCGACCGGACCCGGGCCCGCCGCCTTCGCGGTCACCGTGGTCGGGATCGGCGAGGATGGCTGGGACGGCCTCGGCCAGCCGGCCCGCCACGCGCTCACCACCGCCGACGTCGTGCTCGGCGGCCCGCGCCAGCTCGGCCTCGTCGCCGGCCGGGTACGCGCCACCGAGGCGTGGCCTCGCGACCTGGCCGCCGCTGCCGCGGCCCTGCCCCGGACCCACGCGGGCCGTCGCGTTGTCGTGCTCGCCAGCGGCGACCCGATGCACTACGGCGTCGGCTCCACGCTGGTACGCGCGCTCGGCGCCGAGGCGGTGCACGTGCTGCCCGCGCCGTCGTCGATCTCGCTGGCCTGCGGCCGGCTCGGCTGGCCGGTCGAGGACGTCGCCGTCGTCAGCGCGGTCGGCCGGCCCTACGCCGCTCTCGCCCGCGAGCTGCGCCCCGGCGCCCGGGTGCTGGTCCTCGTCGGCCGCGAGGATGGCGCCGCCCAGGTGGCCCGGCAGGTGGCGCGGCGCGGTCTCGACGCCGAGCTGACCGTGCTGGAGCGCCTCGGCGGGCCGCGCGAGCGGGTGCGCGTCCTGCCCCCGGGATGCGCCCCTGGGCCGCACGAGCGGCTGGCCATCGTGGCGGTGCGCTGCGGCCCGTCGAGCCGCGCCCCGGCGGCGGACAGCCTGGTCCCGGGCCTGCCCGACGCGGCGTTCAGCACCGACGGTGTGCTCACGAAGCAGGAGGTCCGCGCGGTCACGTTGGCCGCCCTCGCGCCGGCACCCGGTGACCTGCTCTGGGATGTCGGCGCCGGCAGCGGCGGCGTCACCGTCGAGTGGCTGCGCGCCGACCGCCGCTGCCGGGCGATCGCCATCGAACCCCGGGCCGACCGGGCCGCCCACCTGCGCGCCAACGCCCGCCGGCTCGCGGGCGCTGTCGAACCGGCCGCGGGTGAGCGGGCCGGGGTGCAGACGCTCAGGGTCGTCGAGGGGCGCGCGCCGGGTGCGCTCGCCGGCCTGCCCGCGCCGGACGCCGTGTTCGTCGGCGGCGGAGCGACCACGCCCGGCCTGGTCGAGGCCTGCCTCGCGGCGCTGCGGCCCGGCGGCCGGCTCGTCGCCAACGCCGTCACCCTCGAGACCGAGGCGGTGCTGGTCGGCTGGCAACGCCGCGTCGGCGGCACGCTGCGCCGGATCGCGATCTCGCACGCGGAGCCGGTCGGCTCCTTCACCGCCTTCCGGCCCGCGCTGCCGGTCACCCAGTGGGTCCACATCCCGCCGGCCGGGGCCGGCCACACCACGACGACCGACCGCGAGGACGCGACGCCATGACCGTGCACTTCATCGGCGCTGGCCCCGGCGCCGCCGACCTGCTCACCCTGCGGGCCCGCGACCTGATCGCGGCGTCGCCGGTGTGCCTCTACGCCGGCAGCCTCGTCGACCCCGCCGTGCTCGCGCACTGCCCGCCCGGCGCCCGGCTCGTCGATACCGCCCGTCTCACCCTCGACGAGATCGTCGGCCACCTCGTCGACGCGCACCTCGCCGGCCACGACGTCGCCCGGCTCTGCAGCGGCGACCCGTCGGTGTTCAGCGCCGTCGCCGAGCAGATGCGCCGGCTCGACGCCGCCGGCGTGCCCTACGACGTGTGCCCGGGGGTGTCGGCGTACGCGGCGGCCGCGGCCGAGCTGCGCCGGGAGCTGACCGTGCCGGGCGTCGCGCAGAGCGTCGTGCTGACCCGCACCAGCGAGAACGCCTCCGCCATGCCGGCAGGGGAGACACTGGCGGCCCTCGGCGCCACCCGGGCGACCATGGTCATCCACCTGTCGGTCCAGCGGATCGAGGCGGTCGTGGCCGAGCTGACGCCGGTGTACGGCGCGGACACGCCGGTCGCCGTGGTCGCCTGGGCGTCCCGGCCGAGCCAGGTCGTGCTGCGCGGCCGCCTCGGCGACATCGCCGCCGCTGTCCGCGCCGCTGGCGTGCGCCGCGCGGCGGTCATCATCGTCGGCGACGCGCTGGCGGCCGAGGGGTTCCGCGACAGCCACCTCTACTCGGTGGAGCGCGACCGCGCATGCGTGTTCTGATCCTCGGCGGCACGCGCGAGGCCCGCGACCTCGCCGCGGCGCTCGTGGACGAGCCCGGGATGACCGTCACGACGTCGCTGGCGGGCCGGGTGCGCGACCCGGCGCTGCCCGCCGGGGAGACCGTCATCGGCGGCTTCGGCGGCGTCGCCGGGCTGCGCGCGTTCCTGCGCGACCGCGCGGTGGACGTCGTTGTCGATGCCACCCACCCGTTCGCCACGGCGATGTCCGCGCACGCCGTCACCGCCTGCCTCGGCCCGGCGCCCGACGGGGAGCCGGCGGCCGGCGCGGGGGAGAGCGACGCGAACGAGGGCGGTGCCCGCGGCGTGGCGCTGCTCCGGCTCGCCCGGCCTGGCTGGACGCGGCGCCCCGGCGACATCTGGCACCGCGTCGGCGACATCGATGCCGCGGCGGCCCGGGCCCGGCAGCTGTGCCCGCCTGGCGGCGCCGTCTTCGTCACCACCGGGCGCCGGCAGCTGGCGCCCTACGCAACTGACCCGGACCGCCACTATGTGGTCAGGGCCGTCGACCCGCCCACGGGCCCGCTGCCACCCCGGCACACCGTGCTGCTCGACCGCGGCCCCTACACCGTCGAGGGCGAGACCCGGCTCCTGCGCGACCACGAGATCCGGGTCGTCGTCACCAAGGACAGCGGCGGCACGTTGACCGTCGCGAAGCTCGACGCGGCCCGGGCGCTCGGCCTGCCCGTCGTCATGGTCGACCGCCCCGTGCCCGCCGGGCCGGTCCCGCCCGCCTGGCCCGACGTCGCCGGCATCCTCGCGGCCCTACGGGATCTGCGACGGTCGCGGCCTCACGCGGATCAGCCGCGCCCGCGTGGCGGTCAGGGCGCCGGAAAGCCGTCGTAGAAGGCGCCGGCGCGTCCCACGGACGCGGGAGCGCTGTGGCCATGTGGACGCGGCCTGGCATCTGCGCGCGGCCACCGGCGATGAGGCGCCGCTCGTGCGGACCCGCACCGACGACCGGATCGACCAGATCGGGGTGTCCGGCCGGCTCGTGCCGGCGCTGCGCGGCCACGAGCTGCTCGACACCCCTGCCGGCGCCGGCGACCACCACGGCGTGCTCGCCCGGATCGACCCGGGCCGGGCCGATCCGCGACCGCGTGCCCGGCCCCTGCTTGCAAGTTCTTTGTAGTTGCATAGTCTTCGCAACTGGAGCGCACGGTACTGCTCGCGCAGAGGGAGAGGCCCATGTCCGGTGTCAGTGGCGGTCCGGCGGCGTGTCTGCCGGTCGCGATCGAGGTCATGACCGCCTACACCGACTCGGCCGATGATCCCGGCTTCTTCTGGCAGAGCGTCCAGCGCGTCATGACCGACGGCGCCGGGCGCAGGGACCCGGCCGCCGCGATGGCCGAGCTGGTGCTCGGCCTGTCCGCGTTGTGCGGCATCGCGCTGGACCACCTCGCCGACCAGGCCGGCGCGGACACCGGGCCGCGGGCCGTGCTCGCCGAGATCAGGCAGGTCTACGTCACCGACGCCGTCGCCTGAGGCGTCGGTTACCCCCTGCCACTCGCTTCCCCTCGCCAACGCGCCGGCCAGGCCGGGCCGGCCGGTCCGCGCACCTCACCGGAAGGACACGCATCGTGGCGATCTACAGCCTGCCGGATCTTCCCTACGACTACGCCGCCCTGGAACCGGCGATCTCGGGAGAGATCATCGAGCTGCACCACGACAAGCACCACGCCGCCTACGTCGCCGGCGCGAACACCACGCTCGACAAGCTCGCCGAGGCCCGCGAGAAGGGCGACTTCGCCGCGATCGTCGGCCTGGAGAAGACCCTCGCGTTCAACGTCTCCGGACACGTCCTGCACTCGATCTACTGGCAGAACCTGTCGCCCGACGGCGGCGACAAGCCCGACGGCGCCCTCGCCGACGCCATCGACGCCTCGTTCGGCTCCTTCGACGCGTTCAGGGCGCAGCTGACCGCCGCGACCACGACGGTGCAGGGCTCCGGCTGGGGCGTGCTGGCCTACGACCAGCTCTCCGACCGGCTCCTCGTCGAGCAGGTCTACGACCACCAGGGCAACGTCGGGATCGGCAACATCCCGCTGCTCGTGTTCGACGCGTGGGAGCACGCCTGGTACCTGCAGTACAAGAACGTCAAGGCCGACTACGTCAGCGCCCTGTGGAACATCGTCAACTGGGCCGACGTCGCCGCCCGCCTCGCCGCGGCAAGGCCCGCCTGACCAACCTGTCCCACCCGGCACCGTCCCGCGGGCGCCCCGCCTGAGCGCCAGCCGGACGGTCGCGGATGGCCGCGACGGCCTGGTGGGCGTCCACTGGCGAGCGGGCAGCGGGAGATCGATGCCGGCAGGAACTCCCCCGCATAACGGGCAGTGGAACATATGTGATCTGTGCCAACTTGGCTGGATGGCGTGGGCCTGTGCCCGCTGGCGGGAGCAAGGTTGACCGGCTCGCCGCTACAGAGGTTGGTCAACTTGGGGTGTTGGCGATGCTGCGCCGGGCGGGGGTGCGGCTGCTGATCGCCCGGGACGGCATCGACACCGGTGACGCGATCGGCGCGGCCGGGGTGGCGCGGCGAGCCGCGTCAACGGCTGGCCGGCGGGGCGGCCCCGGGCTCAGGTCGTCCGCTGGATGGCGCCCGGCGCGCGGTCACGCTGGCTGCGGGTCCCCGCGTTGGGGCTCACGACTACACGGAGATGCTGGCGGGTCCTGGGATCGCGTCCGCGATGTAGCTACGCGACCGCAACGGGTGCGCCTAAGATCGTCCCATGAGAGGCGCCGGGGATCGTCTGACGGTCGGCGAGCGCATCGCGTTCTACAGGCGTCGCCGGGGCCTGACTCAGGCGGTGCTGGCGGGTCTCGTCAGCCGATCCGAGGACTGGCTCAGCAAGGTTGAACGGGGCGAACGGGAGATCCGCCGTGTCGATCTGCTGGTTGACCTGGCAAAGGCGCTCCGTGTCTCGTTGGGCGACCTCCTGGGACAGCCAGTGCTCGCGGAGGGCGCCCCGCAGGGGGACGACGTCCCCGCTGTCCGTGACGCGCTCATGAATCCGCGCAGGCTGTCTCGGGTTCTGTTTGCCGCGCCGGACAGCCCACCGCCCCCCGATCTCGCTCCTGTCGGGCGTTCTGTAGAGATGGTCTGGGACGATTACCAGCGTGGCCGGATCGGACGCGTGATCGCCGCGCTGCCTGGCCTGATCGGCACAGCGCAACATCTGGAAAACGCGGCAGCGGATGAGAACAGCGCCTATGCGTATCGTGCCTGGTCGATCTCGGCTCGGGTTCATCATCTGGCCGCTACCGCGCTCTGCAAGCTAGGTGAGGCCGATCTCGGCTGGATTGCCGCGGAGCGGGCGATGCGGGGGGCGGATCGGGCCGACGATCCGCTGGTGCTGGCGTCGGCGGCCCGTGCCGGCACCCATGCGTTGCTCGAACTGGGGCGTTTCGATGACGCTGTGAGGCTCGGCGAGGCTGCGGCGGGATGGCTGAGGTCTCAGCTGGATGAGCGGGATCCGGCCGCATTGAGTTTGTATGGAATGCTCCATCTGCGGACTGCGGTCGCGGCGGCGCGCAAGCAGGACCGTGCGGTGGCAGCGGCCCTGTTGGATGTCGCGGTGGATGCCGCGAGGCAACTCGGGCGGGACGCCAACTACTGGCAGACTGGTTTTGGTCCGACGAATGTGGAACTCCACCGGCTGTCGATAGCGCTTGACCTAGGTGACGTCGCGGTGGTCGCAGAGCGGGGCCCGGCCATTGGAGCCGCGAACCTGCCGGTGGAGAGAAGGGTTTCGCATCGCGTCGACGTCGCGCGTGCACTTCAGATGATGGCGCGCGATGAAGATGCCCTTTCCATGCTCCTGTCTGCGGAGCGCGAGGCACCGTCACTGGTCCGTCACAATCCGGCGGTACGTGAGACGGTTAAGACCATGAGTCGACGTGCGCCGGTGAGCGGGGGTTGGTCGTCGTCGCTTCTCTCGCTTGCTGAGCGGTGCAGGGCCATACAGTGACAGGCGGCGTTGTCGGTTTGGTCGTGTCGGCGGCCGGCGGCGCGGAACTGGTGCGTCCCCGGCTCGTGGAACCGCTGCTGCAGGCGGGGCGGTCGGTGGCGGTCACAGCGACTCCCACCGCCCTGACCTGGCTCGAAGCGGCGGACGAGGTACGCCGCATTGAGGAAGTGACAGGCTGGCCTGTGCGCTCCGCCCCTCGGCTTCCCGGGTCGGCGAGCCCGCATCCGCGGGTCGACTGCTATGCGGTGGTCCCGGCCACCGCGAACATGGTAGCCAAGATCGCGCTGGGTATTGCCGACAACCAGGCACTGGCGCAGGTGTGTGAGGCCGTCGGGGGTCGTTCGGTCCCCGTGGTGCTGTTTCCTCGGGTTAACGTGGCCCATGCTGGTCAGCCGGCATGGCCGACCCACATCGAGACGTTGCGGCGTGCCGGTGTGCGCTTGGTGTATGGCGAGGACGTCTGGCCGCTCCACGCGCCTCGAAGCGCCGGGAACCGAGAACTTCCCTGGTCGGCGATCTTGGACGCCATCAACGCCGAGATCTCTGCGGGGCCTGCCCGCCGTCAGGCCCTCTGACGTACCCGGACACTGTGTCCGGGCCATACGCCGCTCCACGGTGTCTCCTGTGGGTGAAGGCGCTCGGGCGCGCCTCCCTCTCCGCCCGGCCCGCGACTGCCCCCCATGTCCCGTGGTCGCGGGTCGGGCGGCACCACCCACGAAAGGACCTCGATGAGTGACACACCGGAGTACACGGCGATGCAGCGGGAGAAGCCTGATCTCATCGGCCTGGTGGCGGCGGATCTGAACTGGGGTGCATCCGGCCGAGTCGAACGGGGCGGGCGGGATGTGTGTGGAGGTCGCGGCGGTGCCGGGCGGGGTGGCGCTACGTGACTCGGCGAACCCTGGGG
>JADGHD010000109.1 GCA_019689615.1 Frankia sp.
GCCGTCGGCGGCCGCCAGGGTCACCCGGTGGGTGGCCTGGAGGCCGCCGGGGACCTCCTCGACCGCGCGGACGAGCAGGCTGCCGCGGATCTCGCCGCCGACCGCCAGCGGCGCGGGGAAGCGCACCTCGCCGGTGCCGTAGTTGACGCCCATGCCGAAGCCCTGGACGTCGATCAGCCGGGGCAGCACGTGGTTCACCAGCGAGAGCAGCAGCAGCTCCGGGACGGCCGGCTGGCCGCCTGCGGCGGTGGCGTCGCCAGCCCCGGCCGGGCGCCGGCCGGTGGCCGCGAGGAAGCTCGCCACCTGCTCGGCACTGACCACGAACGCGGCGGTCGGCCCCAGCTCGCGGCCGGCCAGGGCGCGCAGCTCGTCCGGGCCGCTGACCACCAGGGGGCCGGACGACGCCGCGGTGGTCTGCTCGCTGACGCTCATCGGGTGACCTCCGCCACCGGGTCCGGCGCGGCGACGTCCCGGCCGGCGGGCCCGCCCAGGGCGGCGAGGCGGTCCAGGGTCGCCTCGGCCTCGGCGACGATCCGGCTGATCAGCTCGGCGACCGACGGGACGTCGTCGATCAGCCCGACCACCTGGCCCGCGGTCATCAGGCCCAGGTCGTCGCGGCCCTCGACCATCGACGCCCGCAGCAGCATCGGGGTGTTGGCGCTCATCAGCACCTGGCTCCACGACCGGCCGCCGTGGGCGCGCTGCGCCCGGCCCTCCCGCAGCAGGCCGCGCCAGGTCGCGCCGGTGTGCCGGCGGAACGCCGCCGCGTTGCGGATGGCCCGCGGCAGCCGGGTCAGCGGCCTGGCGTTCTCCAGCCCCTCGATGAGCTGGGTGCGCAGCACCCGGTGCGGCACCCCGTCGACCCGGGTGGTGACGACCGTGCCGTCCACGCCGGCGGCCAGGTAGCGCGCCTTGACGTTGTCGGCGACCGTGCTGTCGCTGGTGAGCAGGAAGCGGGTGCCCATGCCGATGGCGGCCGCGCCGTAGGCGAGCGCCGCCACCAGCCCGCGGCCGTCGAAGAAGCCGCCGGCGGCCACCACGGGGATGTCGACGGCGTCCACGACCTGCGGGACGAGCAGCGAGGTGGCCACCGAGCCGGTGTGCCCGCCGCCCTCGCCGCCCTGGACGAGCACCGCGTCCACGCCCCAGGAGGCGACCTTCTCGGCGTGCCGGCGCGCGCCGACGGACGGCATCGTGATGATGCCGGCGTCCTTCAGCCGGGCGATCAGGTCCTTGCGGGGGGCGAGCGCGAACGACGCGACCTTCACGCCCTCCTTGATCATCAGGGCGACGCGCTCGTCGACGTCCTCGGCATCCGAGCGCAGGTTGACGCCGAAGGGGGCGTCCGTACGCTCCTTGACCGAGCGGATCGCGGCGGCGAGCTCGTCGAGCGTCATCGTCGCCGAGCCGATGACGCCCAGGCCGCCGGCGGCCGCGGTGGCCGCGGTCAGCCGGGCC
This sequence comes from Frankia sp., assembly GCA_019689615.1. GTDB lineage: Bacteria > Actinomycetota > Actinomycetes > Frankiales > Frankiaceae > Pseudofrankia. Next base: position 1,459 of record JADGHD010000109.1, read on the forward strand.
CCGGACACCCAGCCCATCCCCGTCTGCACGATCGGGTAGCGCACTCCGGTGAGCCTGGTGAACGCCGTCTCCAGTCGACTCATGCGGGCACCTCCCGATAGCGCAGGCCCTTGGGGTCCAACAGGTCGAGCAGCTCGAGCTGGGCGGCGGACGGCTGCGGCGTCGTCGGCACCGCCGCGGCGCCGGCCTCCGGCAGGACCAGCGGGAAGCCGGTCGCGGCGAGCACCTCGTCGACGCTCACCCCCGGGTGCACCGAGGCCAGCCGCATCCGGTTGTCCGGGGTGTCGAAGTCCAGCACCGCCAGGTCGGTGACCACCCGGCCCAGCCTGTGGAAGCGGCTGGCGGCCGGGCCGGCGGCGCGGGCGCGGTCGTGGCCGACCCCGCAGACGACGTCCACCTTCTCGACGAACACCCGCGGCGAGTGCTTGGGCACCCAGTAGCTGGTGCGGTGGTTGACCGTGTTGCCCGGCGCCCCGCGGGTGCCGATGAGCTGGGCCTTGGGCCTGGCGTGCTGCCCGATCGCGGAGATGTTCATGTTGCCGTGGGCGTCGAGCTGCGACGGGATCATGATCACGTGCCGGCGCCCCGAGGCGACGACGTCGAACACCGCGCGGAACGGCAGCCAGCCCTCGACGACCGCGTCCGCCGGCGCCGGGCCGAGCGGCAGCGTGTCGGCCATCAGCATCGCCTCGCCGTCGGAGAGCAGCAGGTCGGGCGCGAATGAGCGGCGGGCCAGCCGCGCGCCGAGCGCCGGCGCGGTGCCGAAGGCGCTCGCCAGGATCTCCCCCTCGCCGCGGAACGCCTCGGCGCACGCCAGCGCGCACACGTCCGCCCGGCGGGCCACCCGCGGTTGGGCCGTCCCTGTGGCCGTCGTGCCGCTCACGCCAGCGCCTCCCGGTCCTCGCGCACTGCGCGCTGGTAGGTTGCCTCGTCCCCGGCGAGGTAGCGGTCGCGGAACGCCGGCCAGCCGGAGCCGTCGCCACCGGCCGCGGCCGCGTACGCCCGCTGGAACGCCTCGTCCCGGTCGTAGTCCGGCACGCAGCTCGTGAAATGCGCCCCGTTCGGGGTCTCCACGACCGCGTCGACCATCATCCGATTGATCCGCAGTGCCTGCACCGGACCTTCCTTCGTGAGCTCGGCCGTCTCCACGACCCGCTCGCACGACAGCACCCGGTGGCGGGCGGCCAGGCAGTACAGGTCGTCGAAGTACGGGTCCGGGCCGAGCAGCGCGGCGTTGCCGGCGGCGTCCGCCCGGTTGGCGTGCACGAACGCGACGTCGAGGGTCAGCGCCGGCATGGCGACGAGCTCCTCGCCGTCGGCATAGGGCGAGGTGACCGTGCGCAGGCCGGGGAACGTGGCCGGCACGTCGGAGCCAAGCCCCGCCCGGATCGGCAGGAACGGGAGCCGGTGCGCGGCGGCCAGCAGGCCCCACTGCAGCATGCCCTCGTCCAGCTCGGCGTACTCGATCTCGCCGCGCTGGCGGGCCGCCCGGAAGTGCGGCTCGAGCGCGATCGAGTCCAGCGACACGAAACCGCTGACCAGCTTGCGGATCTTGCCGGCCGCGGCGAGCAGGCCGACGTCGGGGCCGCCGTAGGTGACCACGGTCAGATCGGTGGCCGGGCCCCTGGCTAGCGCCCGGATCAGTGCCATCGGCTTGCGGCGTGAGCCCCAGCCGCCGATGCCGATCGTCATGCCGCTCTCGACGACGGCGACGGCGTCCTCGATCGAGGACAGCTTCGAACCCATCAGTGCTCCTGCGGGGACGTGGGCCGCTGGACGCACCCGGCGCGGCCACGGGGTCCGCGGCCCGCCGGCGCGCCGCGGCGCGGCCCGCCCGGGGTTGGCCAACGCCCAGCCGGGCGGCATGTACACAAGCGCTTGCTTGGTCGGGTAAGTTACCAGCCCGTGATGACCGCCGCGACAAGTCGGAACGGGCCCCCGGTCGGCCCGCCCGGCGTCCGGTGACGACGAGGGGAAGGTGGCTGCCGTGAGCGAGGGAGCGCAGGAGGCGTCGCGGGTGCCGGAGGCGGGCCGGGACGCCCAGGGCGAGAGCGGGATCTGCGCCGGCCGGGTGGTGATCGTCACCGGTGCCGGCCGGGGGATCGGCCGCGAGCACGCGCTCGAGTTCGCCCGGCAGGGCGCCCGGGTCGTGGTCAACGACGTCGGGGTGGCCCGCGACGGCGCGTCCGCCGGCGAGCCGGTCGCGGCGGCGGTCGTCGAGGAGATCCGGGCGATGGGCGGCGACGCGGTGGTCAACACCGACGACGTCGCCGACTGGGCCGGGGCGAAGTCGCTGGTGCAGACCGCGCTCGACACGTTCGGCCGGCTCGACGTCCTGGTCAACAACGCCGGGTTCGTGCGCGACCGTATGATCGTCTCGATGAGCGAGGAGGAGTGGGACGCGGTCGTGCGCGTCCACCTCAAGGGGCACGCGGCGCCGCTGCGGCACGCCGCCGCCTACTGGCGGGACGAGGCCAAGGCCGGGCGCCGCCCGAACGCCCGCGTGATCAACACCAGCTCCGGCGCCGGCCTGCAGGGCAGCGTCGGCCAGGGCAACTACGGCGCGGCCAAGGCCGGCATCGCCGCGCTCACCATCATCGCCGCGACCGAGCTGGCCCGGTACGGCGTCACGGTCAACGCGATCGCGCCGTCCGCGCGGACCCGGATGACCGAGGGCGTGTTCGCCTCGATGGTCAGGCCGGAGTCCGGGTTCGACGCGATGGACCCGGCGAACATCGCCCCGCTCGTGGTGTGGCTCGGCAGCGAGCTGTCCGCGCACGTCACCGGCCAGGTGTTCGAGATCGAGGGTGGGCGGATCGCCGTGGCCTCCGGCTGGCGGCACGGCACCCCGGTCGACAAGGGCGGCCGCTGGTCGCCCGCGGAGATCGGCCCCGTCGTCGACAAGCTCATCGCCGACGCGCCAACCCCCGAGCCGGTCTATGGCGCGTAGCTCCCCAGGCGCCCTGCACCCCGGGCGCCCAGCACCCTAGGCGCCCTGCACCCTGGGCGCCAGCGCCCTGGGCGCTCAGCACCCCAGCCCGGCCAGCCCCAGCCGGCCCGCTCGCCCCACCCGGGGCAGGCGGACCCGGTCAGCGGCCACCCGGGACCATGCCCGACCTGTCCATCCCGACGAGGCGGGCCGCGGGGCCCGCGGAGGAGGCGACAATGCTGTCCATCTTGCGGTTCAACTTCGCGGTCCCGGGGCTCGACCGGGGCGCGCTGGCCGCGTCCTACCAGGCCGGTGTGGAGATGGCCCGGTACGCCGACGAGGCGGGCTTCGCGATGATCTCCTTAGAGGAGCACCACGGCGCCGAGAACGGCTGGAGCCCGGCGCCGCTGGTCAACGCGGGCCTCGTGCTCGGCGCGACCCGGCGGGTGCACGTCATCATCCAGGCCCTGCTGGTGCCGCTGAACGACCCGCTGCGGGTGGCCGAGCAGCTCGCCGTGCTCGACCTGGCCAGCGGCGGGCGGATCACCGCGGTCGCCGGTCTTGGCTACCGGCCGCAGGAGTACGCCGACGCCGGGCTGGACTGGTCGAAGCGGGCCGCGCTGCTCGACGAGTGCCTCGACGCGATCACCTCGGCCTGGACCGGCGAGGAGTTCGAGTACCGCGGCCGGCGGCTGCGGGTGACCCCGATGCCCAGGAGCGCGCGGGCGCAGCTGCTGTGGGTGGGTGGCTCGGTGAAGGCCTCGGCGCGCCGCGCCGCCCGGCTCGGCCTGCCGCTGTGCCCGCCGAGCAACCTGCCGGAGCTGGAGGCCTACTACCACGCGCAGTGCGCGGCCCGGGGCACCTCGGGCTTCGTCGTCATGCCGCCGCCGGACCTGTCGCTGATCCACGTCGCCGAGGACCCGGACAAGGCGTGGGCCGAGATCGGCAAGCACTTCCTGCACGAGGCGACGCTGTACTCGTCCTGGCAGCCGCCGGGGCAGACCTCTGCCGCCCACTCGCACGCCACGACGCTGGAGGAGCTGCGCGCCGAGGGCCGCTACCGGATCCTCACCCCGCAGGAGTGCGTCGCCCGGGCCGTCGGCGACGGTGACACCCCCGGCGCGCCGACCACCGTGCTGCACCCGCTGTGCGGCGGCATGCCGCCCGAGGAGGGCTGGAAGAGCCTGCGCCTCTACGTCGAGGAGGTGCTGCCGCGGGTGAGGGAGCTGCGGGAGGCGAAGGCCGCCGCGGCCCAGGCGTGACCGCCCGCCGGGCGCGGCGGCACCGCCTGGGCGGGCCGCCAGCCCGGCTCAGGCGACGGCGTAGCAGGCGCCGGGGTCGGGTTCGTCGGCGCACGGGTCCTGGTCGGCTGGCAGGCCCGCCGGCCAGGTGCCCGCGGCCGGGTTCGTCGCCGGGGCGTCGGCCGCGCCGTCTGGCGGGGTCATGACGCCGCCCGGCTGGCTCGTGCCGCCGACGGGCTTCGGCGTCTGCCCGCCGACGGCGGTCGGCGGTCCGATCAGACCCGGCATGTCCTGGGCCACCCCGGCGCCCGGCTCCGCTGGCGCGGGCAGCACCCGTGCCGGGAAGCCGAACGGCGGCCAGTAGGACAGGCCCCACGGGTAGATCGTGATCTGGATGACCGGCCCCGCCGGCCAGTAGCCGTAGCCGGGGTCGGGCAACGGCGTGGACGGCGGCTCGCCGTCGGGCGGCAGCCACGGCGAACTGGTCGCCCACAGCACGTCCGGACCGGCCGTCGGGGGCGGCTCGCCCAGCCAGACCGCGGTCCCGGCGGTCCCGTCGTCGACGGGGGCCGGCAGCAGACGCACCGGCCCAGCGGTCCCGTCGTCCTCCACGGGAGCCGGCAGCAGACGCACCGGCTCGGCGGTCGCCGGCGCTTCCGCCGTGTCCGCCGCTGCCGGCGCCGCCGCGGCCAGCCCCACCACCCCGAGCACGGCCGCGGCGATGCCGGCGCGCCCGACCATCCGCGCGGCGCGGGCCGCGAGCGCGCCGTGCGATCCCCTGTACTCACTCTCGGTAGTCATCGCCACGCAGCGTAACCGCCATCGCGCGGCCTGCCGCTGACCGGCACGCCGACTCCGCACGGCCGGGAGCGCGGCCGCGCACGCCGCCCCGGGGCCGGGCCGAGACGCCGCGGCCCCGACGGGCGGGAAGCGCCGAGGTCGCCGAGCCCGACGCCGACGCGGACCGGCGCCGGCCACCCGGCCAGGCGCGGCGGCGCTACGGGTGCTGGCTGCTGACGGAGACGATCTCGCCGGTCATGTAGGTGGAGTAGTCGCTGGCCAGGAAGGCGATGACGGTGGCGACCTCCCACGGCTCGGCGGCCCGGCCGAACGCCTCCCTGCTGGCGAGTTCGGCGAGGAAGTCCTCGCTGCTCACCTTGGCGAGGAACGGGTGCATCGCCAGGCTCGGCGCGACCGCGTTGACCCGGATGCCGAACGGGGCGGCCTCCATGGCGGCGCACCGGGTGAGCGCCATCACGCCGGCCTTGGCTGCGGCGTAGTGGGCCTGGCCGGCCTGGGCCCGCCAGCCGACGACCGAGGCGTTGTTGACGATGACGCCGCGGCGGTCCGGCTGCATCCGGCGCAGCGCCGCCCTGGTCGCCCGCATGGTCCCGGTGAGCGTCACGTCGAGCACGTTCGACCACTGCTCGTCGGTCATCTCGGTCAGCCGCACCTCGCCGCCGAGGCCGGCGTTGTTGACCAGCACGTCCAGGCGGCCGTGGGTGGCGTACACGGCGTCGAACAGCGCGTTGATCTGCTCCTCGCTGCGCACGTCGCAGGGCACGGCGAGCGGCTTCTCCCCGCCGGTGGCCTCCTGCAGCCGCTCGGCGGCCTCGCCGAGACGGCGGACGTGGTGGTCCGACACGACGACGGTGGCGCCCTCCAGCGCCGCCCGCCAGGCGGTGGCGAACCCGATCCCGGTGCCCGCCGCGGCCGTGACCAGCACGACCTTGTCGCGCAGCAGGTCGCGGCCCGGCGGCGGCGGTGGCGCCGCCAGCGGGGCGGGCGGCGTGGTGGCGGCGGCGCCGGCGGAGCTGTTGGTGGGCGCGGTGTCGACCATCGCGGTCCTGGCCTCCCGTCAGGCTCGTGGCAGGCCGAGCGTGCGCTCGGCGATGATGTTGCGCTGGATCTCGCTGGACCCGGCGTAGATCGTGTCGGCGCGGCTGAACAGGAACAGCGACTGCTCGGGCCGCAGCTCGTACGGCCCACCCTCGATGATCATGCTGTCCGCGCCGAGCACGTCCATCGCCAGCTCGCCGAGCTGCTGGTGCCAGGTGGACCAGTACAGCTTGCCGATCGACGAGGCGGGGCCCGGCGGGGTGTCGGCCGCGGCGTCGGCGAGCGTGCGCAGCGCGGTGTAGCGCATGATCTCCACGCCGATCCAGGAGCGCACCAGCCGGTCGCGGATGGACGGGTTCTCCCAGGCGCCGTTCTGCTTCGCCAGGGCGATGATCCGCTCCAGCTCCCGCTTGAACCCGACCTGCTGGCCGAGGGTGAACGTGCCCCGCTCGAAGCCGAGGGTGGCCATGCCGATCTTCCAGCCCTCGCCCTCGGCGCCGACCAGGTTCGCCGCCGAGGTGCGGGCCCCGTCGAAGAAGACCTCGTTGAACTCGGACGTGCCGGTCATCGAGACGATCGGGCGGATGTCGATCCCGGGCTGGCGCATCGGCACCAGCAGGTAGGACAGCCCACGGTGCCGGCTCGACCCGGGCTCGGTGCGGACCAGGGCGAAGCCCCAGTCGGCCAGGTGCGCCAGCGACGACCACACCTTCTGCCCGTCGATCACGTACTCGTCACCCTCGCGGCGGGCCCGCGTGGTGATCCCGGCGAGGTCGGAGCCGGCGCCCGGCTCGGAGTACAGCTGGCACCACAGCGCCTCGCCGGAGCGGATCGGCGGCAGCAGCCGCTGGCGCTGCTCCTCGGTGCCGAACGCGATCAGCGTCGGCCCGACCATGCCGTCGCCGATCAGGCCGACCCGCGCGGGCGCGTCGGCCTTGGCGTACTCCTCGTAGAAGATGACCTGCTCGGTGACGGACAGGCCGCGCCCGCCGTACTCCTTCGGCCAGCTGATGCAGGTCCAGCCGGCGGCGGCGAGATGGCGCTCCCAGGCGACCCGGATCTCGAACGCCTCGTGCTCGCGCCCGGGGCCGCCGAGCCCACGCGCCTCGGCGAAGTCGCCGGTCAGCGCGTCGGCCAGCCACTCGCGCACCTCGGCCCGGAACTTCCGCGCGGCCGCTGGCTCGCCGCCGCCCTCCGTTGTCAGCACCACGCCGCAAGGCTAGCGCGCCAACCAAGCTAGCGCTTGGTTTAGGAGGCCGCCGCTGGTGTGGCCGGCTCGCCAGCCGGCCGCGCCCGCAGGCCGTCGAGCGTCATCCGGATGAAGTGCTCGGCCAGGTCCTCGGGCCCGAGCCGGCCGCCCGGGCGGTACCAGTGGACCGAGACCCAGATCGCGTCGCGCAGGAACCGGTGGGTCACCTTCGGGTCGAGGTCGGCGCGCAGCTCGCCGGTGGCGATGCCCTCGCGCAGCGCGGACAGCCACAGCCGCTGGCCGACGTCCTCCGAGGAGCGCAGGTACTCGAACCGCGGCAGGGTGGCAAGATAGCCGCGCTCGTTCTGGAACACGGTGACGGCGGCCCGGTGGCAGGCGATCGTCGCGAACGCGGCCCGGATCAGCTCGGCGATGGTCTCGGTCGGCCGGGTCCTCGCGGCGGCGATCGCGGCGTACTTGGCGTGCAGCTCGTCCAGGAAGCTGGACAGCAGCTCGTCGACGATCGACTCCTTGGAGTCGAAGTGGTGGTACAGACTTCCGGAGAGCATCCCGGCGGCGTCGGCGATCTCCCGGACGGTCGTCGCCCGGTATCCGCGCTCGGCGAACAGGCCGGCGGCGATCTCGACGATGGCGGCCCGCCGCTCCGACTCCCCGGCCGCGGGCGCCCGGCCGGCCCGTGGGCCCGCCCGCCCGGCGCGGGGTGCGCGCCGGGCGGCGGGAGAAGGTTCCTGGCGCCCCCGCTCCGCCGGCACGGGGCGGGGTCTCGCCGCCGGCTGGCGGGCTCCTGAGCTGTCCACCAGCGCATTATCGCTGCTCAACCAAGCGCTTGGTTGCCCGCCCCGGTAGCAGGGCGGCGGGCAGCTCGGCGGGTGCTCCCCGAACCCGACCGGCCGGGTCGGCCGTATGGTTTCGACGTGGGACAAGCCGACGGTTACCTGGACGACGGTCGCCTGGACCGGGACAGCGCGGACGACGGGGCGTGCGCCAGCGGCGGGCCGGTGCGGCGGCCGCGCCGACGCTCGCCAGGCACGCTCGAGACGGAGATCCTCAACGTGCTGCACGCCGCCCAGGCCGAGCTGTCGCCCGCGCAGGTCCGCGAGCGGCTGGAGAACGGCGACGCGCTCTCCTACAGCGCCGTGGTCACCACGCTCACCCGGCTGCACGGCAAGGGTGTGGTCACCCGACGGCGGGCCGGGCGGGCGTTCCTCTATCTGGCCAAGTCCGACGCGGCCAGCCTGATCGCCTGGCGGATGAACCGGCTGCTCGACGAGCAGGCCGACCACCGCCCGGCACTCACCCACTTCGTCGCGACCCTGTCCCCCAGCGACGAGGCGCTGATCCGCCAGCTACTGGCCGAGCCCGCGTTGCCCGCCGACCAGGCGGGCGGCAACGACGGCGCCGGCGCCACCGGCACGCCCGACCGGCCGGCAGACGCCTGATGCTCCTGCTCGAGCTGGCGCTGTGCGCGGTGGCCGCCCCGATCGCCGGCGCCGCCCTGATGACCGCGCTGGCGGACCGGGTGCGCGCGGCGGTGTCCGTGGTCGCCTTCACCGTCTCCGCCTGCCTGCTGGCGCTGGGCACCGTGCTGGTCCTGCTCGCCGGCGCGATCCACACCGCCACCGCGGTGCTGGCCGCCGGCCGGGACGGCTGGGGCGTCGACGCCCTGCTCGCCGCGGCCAGGGACTCCTGGCTGTCCGCCCCGTGCCTGCTCGCGGGCATGGTCGTGGCGGTGAGCGCGGCCAGGGTGGCCTGGGCGCAGCGGCGGGCGCTGCGGGCGGCGCGGGCGCAGGCGGCGGCGCTGCCCGGGGACGAGGCGGTGGTCGTGGTGCCCGGCGCCAAGCCGGAGGCGTTCACGCTGCCGGGCTCGCCCGGGCGGATCGTGGTCACCGAGCCGATGCGGGCGGCGCTCACCCCGGCCGACTACGCCGTGCTGGTCGCCCACGAGCGGGCCCACCTGGTGGGCCGGCACTACCGGTTCGTCAACGCCGCCCGGCTGGCCGCCGCCGCGCAGCCGCTGCTGCGCCCGGTCGCCCGGCTGGTCGAGTACGGCGTCGAGCGCTGGGCCGACGAGCAGGCTGCGGACGCGGTCGGCGGCAACCGCCGCCGGGTCGCCCACGCCATCGGCGCGGCCGCGCTGCTGGCCAGCGCCCGCGCGACCGGCGGCGCCCCCGCCCGCCCGGCGTCGGCGCTGGGGATCGCCGCGTCGAGCCGGCAGCAGGACCGGCCGGGCCCGGTCCCCCGCCGGGTGCGCGCGCTGCTGAACCCGCTGCCAGGCGCCAGCCGGGTGCTGCTGCTGGCCGCGCCCGCGGCGGTGTCCGTCGGCTCGTTCCTGTGGGCCGGCGACGTCATCTACGACGCGCACATCCCGCTGCGCCTGCTGGCCGGCGGCTCCGAGTGACCTGG
>JADGHD010000110.1 GCA_019689615.1 Frankia sp.
CCACCAGACGGCCCCCTCGCCCGCCGCCCCGTACGGGCAGCAGCCGCCGCACACGCCGACGCCCGGGGTGGTCCGATGAGCGCCCCCCGGCGGGTCGGCGGGCTGGGCCGCGGGCTCGGCGCGCTCATCCCGACCTCGCCCGAGGGCGCGAACGGCTACGGCGGCGCCAGCGGTGGCTCCTCGGCCGGCTATGCCCCGGCGCCGGTGCACGGAGCGGTCTTCCGGGAGATCCCGGTGGACTCCGTGACGCCGAACCCGCGCCAGCCGCGGACGAACTTCGACGAGCAGGCCCTGGAGGAGCTCGCGGCGAGCCTGCGCGAGGTGGGCCTGCTCCAGCCGGTGGTGGTCCGGGAGCTCCAGCCGGGCCGCTACGAGCTGGTGATGGGTGAGCGCCGGTGGCGGGCGTCCAAGCTCGCCGGGCTCACCGAGATTCCGGCCATCGTGCGGGACACCGCCGACGACGCGATGCTGCGGGACGCCCTCCTGGAGAACCTGCACCGCCAGCAGCTGAACCCGCTGGAGGAGGCGGCCGCCTACGAGCAGCTGCTGCGGGAGTTCGGCGCCACCCACGAGCAGCTCGCCAGCAAGCTCGGCCGGTCCCGGTCGCACGTGACCAACACGATCCGGCTGCTGAACCTGCCGCCGGCGGTGCAGCGGCGGGTGGCCGCCGGGGTGCTGTCGGCCGGCCACGCCCGGGCGCTGCTCGCGCTCAGCGACCCGGAGGCCCAGGACCGCCTGGCCACCCGGATCGTCGCCGAGGGCCTCTCAGTGCGGGCGGTCGAGGAGATCGTGGCGCTGGGCGAGGAGGGACCGCGCCGGCGCGCTCCCCGCGCGCCCCGGCAGATCCCGCCGTCGCTGGGCCAGGTGGCCGAGCGGCTGTCCGACCGGCTGGAGACCAAGGTGCGGATCGACCTGGGCCGCAACCGAGGGAAGATCACCATCGAGTTCGCCGGCGAGGAGGACCTGGAGCGGATCGTGGGCGCGATGCTCTCCCCTGCGACGCCGCGATGACGTGACGCCGGTAGGGGCGCGAACGGGCCGCCGGTTGGCTTTCGCCAGCCGACGGCCCGTCGTCGTCTCCGGGGAACTCGGGACCTGCCCGCCCTGGCTGATCCGGCCCGCCCGCCGCCCCAGGGCTCGGCGGCCCGGCGCTCCCGCGCGGCGCCGCCGACGGACCCGGAAGCTGCCGCGCCGGCCGGCGAAGCCGTGGAAAGTGGGGCGAGGACCGCGGCCAGGCTCGCCGCGCGAGCGATCGCCGGAGCGCGTCCTGAGACGACGAGCGGCGCCGGAGTTCCGGCGCGTGGCCACGAGGCGGCGGGCGGTCAGGCAGGCGCCGGCGTCGGGGAGGGGGTGCCGCCGATCGGGCGGAGCATGCCCTCGGGGGCCATCGAGCCGAGGAGGCGCTCGAGCGCGACCTCGACGTCCTCCCGCCAGCTGACGGCGTTCTTCACCTCGAGCCGCAGGCGTGGCCAGCGGCGGTGCGGCCGGACGGTCTTGAAGCCGACCGCCAGCAGGTAGTCGGCGGGTACCACGCAGCGGGTGCCCTCCTCCTGCCGGAGGTCGCCGAAAGCCTCGATCGCCCGGTATCCGCGGCGAGTGACGTCCTTCGCCATGGCCTGGACCAGGACCCGGCCGAGACCCTGGCCGGCGAACTCGTCCACGATCTTCGCGGTCATCAGCAGCACTGCGTCCGGGCTGACCGGGCTGGTGGGAAAGGCGACCGAACGCGGCACGTATGCTGGCGGCGCGTACATGGCGAAGCCAGCGGGGACGTTGTCGACGTAGATGATTTTTCCGCAGCTGCCCCACTCGAGGAGCGCGGAGGAGACCCAGGCTTCCTTCTCGATGTCGGTGCCGCCGGCCTCCTCGGCCCGGCTGCGGGCGACCGGGTCGAGCTCCCAGAAGACGCAGCGGCGACAGCGTTGCGGCAGGTCGTCGATGTTGTCGAGCGTGATGTTCGCGACGCGACGACTCATCTGGTGCTCCGCGTGAAGAGGGCTTCCGTCAGTGGCCCTAGCGTAAGCACACTTCGGCAAATCTTCCTGTCAGCACCGGCCCGCACCGGCGTGGCAGACCTCTCCCACGGCGGCCAGGGGATTCCGCGTGCGGCCGTTTCACGTGAAACCGCGGCACGACCGGGGAGCCGGCATTCGGCCGTGCTACGGCCGATGGGCGGCCCCATGTTCTACGTGAAACAGCGCCGCGGCGGGGCGGGCGTCAGGAGGATGGCGTGGCCACCCGGGGGACGCGCAGCTGGCCGGTCGGCGGGTCCTGCTCCGGCGGGAGGTAGAGCCGCTGGATGGCGGTCAGCACCGCCTCGGCCACCTCCGCCCGGACCTCGGACGAGGCGAGGGCGGCCGCGTCCCGGGGGTTGGTCAGGTAGCCCACCTCGATCCGGACCGCCGGCATGGTGGTCCGGCGGAGCAGCTCCCAGGTCTTCGGGTGGGTCCGGCAGTCGAGCATCCCCGTCCGGGACACCAGCTCCTTCTGCACCAGCAGGGCGAGCCGCTCGCCCACCGCCGACGAGCCGCGGGCGTTCCCGAAGTAGTAGCAGGCGACGCCCTCGGCCCGCGGTGACGGGTTGCCGTCCACGTGCAGCGAGATGAACAGGTCGGCGCCGGCCGCGTTCGCCCGGCGCGCCCGCTCCGCGTCGTCCGGCGCCTCGTCCGATTCGTGCACCCGCATGGTGCGCAGGCCCGACGAGCGCAGCCGGTTCTCCAGCCGGTCGGCCAGGTCCGCGACGACGTCCCGCTCGGTCAGCCCGTGCGCGACCACCCCCGGGTCGTCACCCCCGTGGCCGGGGTCGATCGCGACCAGCATGCCGAGCAGCGAGGGCCCGCGCGCCAGCAGCCGGACCGATTCGCGCAGCACGTCCGGCCGGCCACCCGTGACGGTCCGCTGCAGCCGCTGCAGCTCGCGCAGCGTCACCGGCCCGCACCGGCCGTCCGGCTCGAGCCCGCGGTTGCGCTGGAAGTCGCGGACGGCGGCCTCGGTGCGTGGCCCGAAGATGCCGTCCGCCCGGCCCACGTCGAAGCCCATGTTCGACAGCCGCTCCTGCAGGGCGGCGACGTCGTCCCCGACCAGGGGGTGGCCGGCGGCGTGGTAGAGCAGGCGGTCGCCCAGCTGGTGGCGCGCCTCCTCGAGTGCGCGCGCCGTGTCCGGCCCGATGATGCCGTCGGCCGACAGCCCGCGGCTCTGCTGGAAGGCACGGACCGCCCGGTCCATCGCCGGGTCGAAGACGTCCGCACTCTCGGCGGCACCCGCGCTGGGGCTGCCGCCCGTCGGCCCGGTGCTGGCCTCCTCGGACTTGCGCGGGGCGGTGGGGAGAAAGGACAGATGGGCGAGTGCGGCGCGTGCCTCGGCAACGGCCGGACCTCGGTCGCCGAGCCGTAGCAGCTTCACGTTTCACCACCCTAGGCGACGCGCGCCGGCATCCCGGACGGCCCGGCCCCATCGTCCCGTCTTGTCTCGCCGCCTGGCCTCCGCCCGCCTGGCCGACCGGCACCTCAGCGACGGTTCGACAGACCGGGCCAGACACGCACAGGCCCGGCCGACGACCTCCGCGGGGGAGGACATCGGCCGGGCCTGTACGACTCGGGGGCGGCCCGGCGGGCGCGGCCGCGCCAACCAGCCCGGCCGCGCCCGGCGGGCGCTGATCCGCTCAGAGGAACTCGGCGAGCGCTTCCAGCATCTTCGCCTTGGGCTTGGCGCCGACGATCGTCTTGACGACCTGGCCGCCCTGGTACACGTTCATCGTCGGGATCGACATGATCTGGTAGGCACGCGCGGTCTGCGGGTTCTCGTCGATGTTCAGCTTGACGACCCGCAGCCTGTCGCCGTGGGCCTTGGCGATCTCCTCGAGCACCGGGGCCACCATCTTGCACGGCCCGCACCACTCGGCCCAGAAGTCCACCAGTACCGGCAGCTCGCTCTTGAGCACCTCGGCCTCGAACGTGCTGTCCGTGACCGCGGTGGTGGCACCTGCCATCGTTCCTCGCTCTCGTCGTGGATTGGTGGGAGTCGGACTGCCCGCTGGGTCGTCAGACGGCGGCGCTGACCGCCGTCTCGTCGGCCGCGTGGGCGGCCAGCCAGCGTTCGGCGTCCAGGGCGGCGGCGCAGCCCGTGCCGGCAGCAGTGATCGCCTGGCGGTAGGTGTGGTCGACCACGTCGCCGGCGGCGAACACGCCGTCGAGGTTCGTCCTGGTCGACGGGGAGTCGACGACGATGTAGCCCTCGCGGTCCAGCTCGACCTGGCCGCGGAACAACTCCGTGCGCGGAACATGCCCGATCGCGACGAAGATGCCGGTGACGTCCAGCTTGTCCTCCGCGCCGGTGACGGTGTCGCGCAGCCGGGCGCCGGTGACCTTCTGGTCGCCCTCGACGTTGGTGACCACCGCGTTCCAGCGGAACTTCACCTTGGGGTTGTCGAACGCACGCTGCTGCATGATCGCGCTGGCCCGCAGCTTGTCGCGCCGGTGGATCACGGTCACCGACTTCGCGAACCGGGTGAGGAAGGTCGCCTCCTCCATCGCCGAGTCGCCGCCGCCGACCACCGCGATGTCCTGGTCGCGGAAGAAGAAGCCGTCACAGGTCGCGCACGCGGACACGCCCCGGCCGAGCAGTTCGTCCTCGCCCGGTACGTCGAGCTTGCGGTAGGCCGAGCCGGTGGCGATGATCACGGTACGGGCATAGAACACCTGTTCGCCAGCCTTGACCACCTTGGGCGAGCCGGTCAGCTCCACCTCGGTGACGTCCTCCGGCACGAGCTCGGCCCCGAACCGCTCGGCCTGCCGGCGCAGGTTGTCCATCAGCTCGGGCCCCTGGATTCCCTCCGGGAACCCCGGGAAGTTCTCGACCTCGGTCGTGTTCATCAGCGCGCCGCCGGCGGTGACGGCTCCCTCGAAGACCAGCGGACGCAGGTTCGCGCGCGCTGTGTAGATCGCGGCCGTGTATCCGGCCGGCCCGGAACCGATGATGATGACGTTCCGCACGCCGCCGTCAGCCACCTGCGCGCTCACGCGTCGCTCCCTTCCCTGAGGAGTGCCGCTTCGGTCATCCGCACAACCACAGCGGCCTGTCCCCGATTCCCTAGCCTTCCCGACCAGCAGCGTACGGACCAGGGAGCGGGCGGCGCGGCGCTATGACCGCGTGGCGGTAGCCCGATACCACAGGGCATCGGCGAGGTGTGCCGCGTTGCACTCCGGGTCGACGACGGCCACCGCGACGGTGTCGGCTGACAGGGCACCGGCGGGCGCGCCCGGCGTGGCCCCCGGCCGCTGGCCGGGCGCGCCGGCGGCCGCGGCCCCGTCCGGGGCGTCGAGTACCACCAGGACCGCTGCACGGCCGCGGTAGGTGACCTGGTCCAGGGCGAGCACCGGCCCGCCGACGTCGGCGGCCAGCTGCCGGTAGCAGCCGAGCAGCTCCGGTGTGGCGAGCGCGGCCGCCACGGCCACGGTCGGCGCGGCGGTCGGCTCGGCCACGGTCGGCGGGGCGGCGCGGGAGAGGCTGAGCGCGGTGACGGCCGACTCCCGGCCGCTGAGCAGCGCCCGGCCGTGGTCGGTGACCGTGGCCACGGCCGCCGAGCCGCCCGTCGTCGACGGCGGCTGCTGCGGCGCCTCCTCGGCCGGGACCACGGTGGCACCGCTGTCGTAGACCGGCACCTCGTCGCTCGTGGCCTGCGACGTCACCGCGTCGTCGGCCAACGTGCCGGCCCCGGGCGCGGACTCGGCCATCTCGGCGCCAGGCCGCGCCTCCGCGGCGATGGCATCCGCGCTGCTGGAAGTGTCGTCCAGCGAGCCGCCAGGCCGCCAGATGGTCAGCGCAGCGGCGGCGGCGACCACCAGGAGCAGCACCACGAGGAGCGCGCCCCGCTCGGCTGGCACGCGCCGCCTCGCCGAGGCCGCGCCGGGCGATGCCCGGAAGGCTGCGGCGAACGCGGGCGGGCGCCCGTCGGCCGGGCGGACGCCACCGGCACGGCGCCGCCTGGCACGGGCGGCCGGGTGTGCCGGGGCTACCTGGCCGGGTGCACCCGGCGGCGGGGTGGCGGCCGCGGCGACCGCCGCCTGGATCCGGGCGGCGACGTCGGGCGGCATGGCGACCGGGGCGAGCCGGGCCAGCTCCTCGCGTACCCGGCGGAGCGCGAGCACGGTCTGCTGGCAGTCGGCGCACGCGCGGACGTGCCGGTCGACGGAGCCGGGAGTCCGCTCGCCATCCGCGTACGCGTCGAGCAGCTCGCTGTCCGGATGCCGGTGACCGCGCTCGCCGCGCGGTTCAGGCTCCACCGCCGATCACCTCCTCCGGCGTGCTCGCGTTCGGACTACCCGATGTGCGGGGTGCGCGCCGGGCCCCCCTCTCTGAGACGGAAGGGCTGGCCAGGTGGTTCCCTGGGCGCAGGTAGCCGAGCTGCTCGGCGAGCCGGGCCCGGCCGCGCGCCGCCCGGCTCTTCACCGTGCCGACGGGCACGCCGAGCAGCTCCGCCGCCACGGCCATCGGCAGTCCCTCGACGTCGACGAGGACGACGGCGGCCCGCAGCGGGGCCGGCAGCCGGGCGAGCGCTCCGGCCACATCGATGCGAAGCTCGCCTTCGGCGTGCGCGTCCCGCGGGTCGGCCGGGTCGTGCTCGGTGCCGTCCGGCCCGGTCGGCATCGGCACCGTGGGGCGGGCGGCCTGGCGGCGCAGCCGGTCGAGGGCCGCGTTCACGGTGATCCGGTGCAGCCAGGTGCGCACCGTCGCCTCGCCGCGGAAGCTGGCCGCCCGCCGGTGCGCGGACAGCATCGCCTCCTGGACGGCGTCGGCGGCCTCCTCCGGGTCGTGCAGCAGCCGGAAGGCGACCGACCAGAGCCGGTCGGCGTGCGCCCGGAACAGGGCAGGGAAGGCGTCCGGGTCGCCCGCCACGTGCCGGTGCAGCAGCTCGGCGTCCGGGTCGAGCTGCTCGGGATCGGCCATGGCAGGCAACCGCCGGCCAGCAGCTGGCTTCAGGACCGGAACTCGATCTCGGCGATCGAGCCCTTGTCCTTGGTCGGGTCGCCGTCCGCGCCCTGGGGCAGGCGGGTCAGCCAGACCACCCAGTAGCTCGACTCCGGCGCGTCGGACGGGATGGCGATCTCGACGGTGCCGTTCGCCTGCCCGGTGACCGGGTTGCCGATGATCTGGTAGGCGGACACGTCCTGGCGGCTGTCGGTGTTGCCGGCGCGCAGCTCGAAGGTCACCGGGCCGAGCGTGCCGACGGTCACCAGCACCGACGTCGGCCGCACCGGGGAGGAGAACGCCACCCGGATGCCGACGCCCTCCTTCAGGCCGCCGAACTGCGTGTTGTCTTCCCGGTGGTTGTAGCCGTCGGTCGTCCACTGGGTCGACCGGTCACCGTCGATCGCCAGCCGGACGTCGGCCGGCTTCTCCTCGCCGTCGCCCGGCGGTGGGTCGAGCGAGATCGCGCCGGCCGGCTGCAGCGGGGTGCCGGCGACGGTCGCCGGCGGGGTCGTCGCGTCGTCGTTCGGGGTCCCGCCGTCGCCGCCGGTCAGCTGCAGGGCGAGCACGACCGCCGCGACCAGCACGGCGACCACGACCAGCGACAGGATGACCATCGGGCGGCGCCGGGAGCGCTGGTTGGCCGCCGCGGCCGCGCGGGCCGCCCGCGGTCCCGGCGCAGGTGCCGGCCCCGGTCCCGCCGGCCGGCCGGCGTCGGCTGGCGGGTAGCCCCGCTGGGGCGGCGGGTAGCCGTCGTCGCGGTAGCCGGTGGCGCCGGCCGCGTAGCGGGTGCGGTCGTAGTCGTCGCGGTAGCCGCCGTAGCCGTCGTCCTGGTAGCCGCCGCCGTAGCCGCCGTAGCCAGGGGTGTCGGCACCGTAGCCGGCCTGGCCGTAGGTGTCGTCGAAGCCGGTCGGCATCGGCTCGGTCTCGCCGAACGCCATCAGGCCGGTGTCGTGCAGGACGTCGGCCGGGGTCACCGCCTCCAGCTCGGCGATCAGGTCGGCGGCCGTGGTGATCGGCTCGCCGATCGACTCGTCGCCGAGTACCGCCGCCATCGTGATCGCGTCGAGGTCCCGGGGCACGGCATGGTTGAGCTGGCGCGGGCTCTGCAGCCGGCCGTAGGTGCCGTAGGGCGCCGGTGGCAGGCCGGTGTCGCCGGGCAGCGGCCAGTAGCCGGTGAGCGCGGCGTAGAGCAGCCCGCCCAGCGCCCGCACGTCGGCGGCGGCGAGCGTCGCCGGGTCGGTCGAGTCGGTCTGCGCGGTGCCGTCCAGCCGGGCGAGCACGCCGCCGACCTCAAGGTCGATCACCTTGACCGTGCCGTGCCCTGACACGATGACGTCACCGGGGCGCAGGCCGCCGTGGTGCAGCCCGCGCTCGTGCGCGGCGGCGATCACCCGGGCGGCGCCGAGGACGACGGCGGCGGCCTGCTCCGGGCGTGGCGGGCCCTCGGCGGCGATCTCGCGCAGCGTCCGGCCGTCCACCCACTCGGTGATGACGTAGGAGACCTGGCCGTGCTCCGTGGTGGTCACGGTCGCGTCGTAGGTGGATGCGGCGCCGGGGTGGACCAGCCGGCCGGAGTTCACGGCGGCGGCCAGCAGCGACTCGGCGGCCTGCCGGCGGGCCGGGTCGTTGTCGCTGTGCTCGACGACCCGGACGGCGACCGGGCGGGTCAGCACCGTGTCGTCACCACGCCAGAGCGTGACCGGTCCACGGGAGCTGAGCACCCCGATCAGGCGGTAGCGTCGGTCGAGGACGGACTCGGCGAGCAGGGTTGACCCCCCGGCGTCGGTCATGCCCCCGGGTGAGGCGCTCGTTGTCACGTCGTTATCGACGTCCGCGGACTGCGGCCGGTTGCCTGCCTCGACCACAACGCCTCCGTCGTCCCCGGCTCTGGGTGGCGTGGCTGCCACGGGGGGTCGTTCTCCGTCGCCAGTGAGTGTCTCTTGCTGCGGTCCTGCTGTCCTGCTTCGCTGATGTTTCCTTATACGTCGCCCACGTGACCACAGTAGGGGCGACCCCCCAGAACCCTCTCCACCCGCCCATGAGGCGCGGAGCGGCTGTCACGGGATGTGATGTTCGCGGTCAAGTGTACGAGGCACCCGTCGACGCGCGGGTCAGCCTCGGCGGAGCTTGCGCGTGATCATTCGGCGCAGCGCGCGGACCTCGGGGATGCCCATTCGGGTGACCGTGGCGACGAACAGCAGCCCGCCGACCAGCGCGCCGACGATGACGCCGAGCGTCGAGCCGCCGAAGCCGGTGCCGACGCCGTCGCGGACCACCCTGGCGAGCGCGCCGGCGACGGCGGCGCCGAGGCCGGCGGCGACACTGACCCGGGCGAGCGTGCCGATCACCCGGTCGCCGTCCATGCCGCCCAGCCGGCGGCGCAGCAGCTGGGTGGTGGCGGTGAGCCCGAGCAGGTAGCCGATGGCGAAGGCGACGGCCAGCGCCACCGCCCGGTGCTCGGCCTCGATGACCTGGCTGAGCACGAGGCCCGCGACCACGTTCGTGGCGACGACGCCGATGTTCACCAGGGCCGGGGTGCGGCTGTCCTGGTGGGCGTAGAACACCCGCAGGTGTAGCTGGAACACGGCGAACGGGACCAGCGCGATCGCGAACGCCGACAGCGTGTCGCCGACGGCGAGCGCCGCCTCGTACTCGAACGCGCTGTGGTTGAACACCGCCACCGCGATCGGGCGGCCGAGCGCGAACAGGAACAGCGCCGCCGGCACGATCGCGGTCAGGGTCAGCCTGGTCGCCGTGGACAGGTCGTCGAGCACGAGGTCGCGGCGGCCGTCGGCGGCGTGCCCGCTCATCCGCGGCAGCAGCGCGGTGATCACTGACACGCCGATGATCGCGTACGGGAGCTGGAAGAGCTGGTAGCCGTAGGTGTAGATGGTGAAGACCGTGTGCCCGGTCGACAGCCGGGTGATGATCAGGTAGCCGAGCTGGCTGACGACCACCCACAGCACGGTCCAGCCGGCCAGCCGGATCGCCCGGCGCAGCCCCGGGTGGGCCAGGTCGAGGCGGGGCCGGTAGCGGAACCGCACCTTGCGCAGCGACGGCAGCAGCGCCACCGTCATCAGCACCACGCCGAACGTCGTGCCGGCGGCGAGCACCGCGACCTGCCCGTCGCTGATGGTGTTCTCCCCGGTGACCTCCGGGGGCCGCGGGCCGGCGACCACGTAGGTGAACGTCAGGCAGGTCGCGATCACCGCCAGGTTGTTCAGCACCGGCGTGAACATCGGCGCGGCGAACGAGCCGCGCACGTTGAGGATCGCGCCGATCGTCGCGCCGACGCCGTAGCAGACGATCTGAGGCAGGAACCAGCGCAGGAACGTCGCCGCCAGCTCCCGCTCCTCGGCGCCCTTGTCCAGGTAGGCGGACACGATCTGGGGCGCGAGCACCATCCCGACCGCCGCGGCGCCACCGAGCAGCAGGAACATCAGCGTCAGCAGCGACGAGGCGAACCGCTCCCCGTCGTCCGGGTCCTCCTTGGCCGCCCGGACCAGCACCGGCACGATGACGCTGGTGAGGATCCCGCCGATCAGCAGGTCGTAGATGATGTTCGGGATCGTGTTCGCGACGTTGTAGACGTCGGCGACGGCACCGGCGCCCAGCGCGGCGGCGATCGCGATCGTGCGCAGGAAGCCCGTCGCCCGGGAGGCGACCGTGCCCAGCGCCATGACCCCGCTGGCCCGGCCCAGCCCGCTGGCCGCCGCTGGCGCGGCCGAGCGCCGGCCGACCCGCGGGATCACGCTGGTCCGGTCCTCGACCGGTGGCCGAGGCCGCCCGGGCTGCCGCGGCGGGCCGGCCACCCGCCGGTCCCGCGTACCCGCCGCCCGGGGCCGGTCGGCCAGCGCGGGCCGGTCCTGACGGCGCGCGCCGCCCCGCCGGTCCTGCTCGTCCGTGAGCTCCTCGAGCGCGCCGGAGTCGCGCGCCGGCGCGACGAGGCCCGGGTCGCGCGTCGCCCGGCGCCTGGCCACCGGCGGACGGGGCTCCTCCGGCGGCTGCGCGGCCATGTCCGGCCGGGCCCCTGCCCGTTCGCCGGGCGGCGGGACCGGCGGCGGAGGTGGCGGGGTCCGTGGGGCGCCCGGCAGCCGGG